>CAKULR010000050.1 GCA_934667295.1 uncultured Kiritimatiellota bacterium | reverse complement strand
ACCGCGTGCGTGCCCGCGCCCGGCGCGGCGACGGCGGTCGGCGAAGCGGCGGCGGCCTCCTCGGCCTTCGCCTTGGCCTCGGCGGCGGCGGCGTTCGCCTCGGCTTCGGCCTGTGCGGCGGCGGCGGTGAAGAGCTGGTTCGTGTAGGCGATCGCGTCCGTCACGTCCTTCGTGGGCGGCGCCTCGATGAAGGCCCGCGCGGCGTCCCGCAGGTCCGTCGGTACGTCCGCCCAGACCTGGCGCACCGCCTTGCCCATCTCCTTGTCGCACTTGGCGACGAGCGCGTGGAAATCCTCGCCGAACTTCGCGATGGACTTGAGCGTCGTCACCACGGCGCCCTTCGCCTTGTCGCGCGTCTCGACGAGCTGCTGGTAGGCTTCGCGCTTCTCGCGCGCCTGCTCCGACTTGACGTACCAGAAGAGCCCGCCCACCACGAGCAGGATCAGGAGGACGATGCCGCCCGCGACCATGCCCACGATCGCGCCGATGCCCAGGTGCTTCTCCTCGGCGGGCGCCTCGCCCTCGGCGGACGGCTGGTCGGGGCCCGCACCCTCCGCCGTCGTCGGCGCCGTCTCCTCGGCGGTGAGCTTCATCTTGATCTTCGCGCCCTTGATCTTCACCCTCGGCGCGGCCATCTTGGAGGTCTTGCCGGATCCCATCTTCGAGAGGAAGCGCTTGAAGTCGCCGAGCAGGGACTGGTAGGTCGGGTAGCGCATCGACGGCTCGACTTCGAGCATGCGCATGATGATGGGGTCGATCTCCGGCGGCAGATCGGCGCGCACTTCGCTCGGCTTGCGCGGCGGCCCGTTGAAGCGCGCCTTCACGACCTCGGTCGCGTCCTCGCCCTCGAACGGCGCCACGCCCGTGAGCGCGTGGTAGAGCGTGCCGCCCAGGGAGTAGATGTCGGCGCGGTAGTCGATCTTCTGGCGGCGCACCTTCTCGGGGGAGATGTAGTACGGCGTGCCCCAGATCTCGCTGGAGTCGCCCTGCATCGCGGCGAGGCCGAAGTCCACGAGCTTCGCGTTGCCGTCCGCGTCGAAGAGCACGTTCTCGGGCTTCACGTCGCCGTGGACGAGCCCCTGCTCGGCGGCGAGCGCGAGCGCGTCCGCCACCTGCTGGCCCACCTTCATCACGCGCACGGGGTCCATCGTGCCGGGGTTCGCCTCCATCTCCTTGTCGAGGGAACCGCCGCCCACGAGCTCCATCGCGATGTACGGCATGCCGTTCTCCTGTCCGAAGGAGTAGATCTGCGCGATGTTCGGGTGGTTGAGGCGCGCCGCCGCCTGGGCCTCGCGCTGGAAGCGCTCCACGAACGCGGGGTCCTCGCCGAGGGACTTCAGCATCACCTTGATGGCGACCTTGCGGTCCAGCATCTTGTCGCGCGCCAGGTAGACGCCGCCCATGCCGCCGTGGCCCAGCTCCCGCTCCAGGACGAAGTGCCCGAAATCGGACGGCGTGGGAATCATCTGTTCTTCGTTTTCTTCGCTCATGAGATCGCTCCGCTCTTCACAACGTCGGTCATTATAGCACGAATCCGTCTCCCGCGTCCACCCGGACGCGCCGTCATTCGATCGGGCCCCACCGGTGGGTGAACGGCCAGAAGACCCCGCCGGCGATGCCGCGCAGGTTGCGCGCGGGGACGGGCCCCCAGTACCGGCTGTCGTAGCTCGACGGCGAGTTGTCGCCGCAGGCGTAGTATTCGTCCGCCCCCAGCCTCACCACGTCCGTCTCCGCCGCGAGCGTGCGCCCGGGCATCACGTAGTCGCCGCGCCCCGAGACCTGGTAGCCCGCGTACGGATACTCCTTCTCGTGCCACCTCTCGCGGTTCTGGATCTGCGCGATGCGGCGCGGCTCCATCGGCACGGCGCCGTCCACGTGGAGGTGTCCGTCCTTGATCTGCAGCGTCTCGTTCGGCGTGCCGGTCATGCGCTTGATGTAGTGCGTGCCCTGCTGGAGCTTGTCGATGCCCGTCGTGGAGAAGATCATCACGTCGCCGCGACGCGGGTGGCGGAAGTTCCAGAGCCAGCGGTTGACGAAGAGGAAGTCGCCCGTCGCGACGTAGCCGCTCCAGAGCAGCTGCCCCGCGCGCACCGCCTCGCCCGGCCGGAGCCCGTTCGGCAGCTGGAACGTCGTCTGGCGGTAGGGTCCGTCCCCCGTCTCCGACGGGTGCAGCACGTCCGTCGGCACGAGCATCTGCGCGCTCACCGTCCCCGTCGCGCCGTTGACGACGCGCATGTCGTAGTGCCCCGTGTTCGTGGGGCGGAACTGCAGCGAGCCCGCGAACGGCGCCTTGAACGCGGCGTACATCTTGCCCGTGACGAGCCACTTGCCCCACTTGAGCGGCGTCGTGTCCCACACCGTCGCCTGCGCCGGGCTGCACGGCTCGGAGTGGTTGCCGTAGAGCGTGGGCTGCATGGAGCCCGTGGGGATGTTGAACGGCTCGTAGAAGTACGCGCGGAACGCCATCGCCACCGAAATCGAGACGACGAGGATGTCCAGCCACTCGCGCCCGGCCGCCCAGCTCTTCGGCGGGTCGAGGAACGCGAGCAGCGACTTGCAGTCCTCCACGTCCCGCGCCGCCCAGGCGTCGCGCAGATTCCGCATCCGCGCCCCGAATTCGCCCCCCTCGCGGTAGGCCGGCAGGTCCTCGTAGGAGAGGATGAACGTGCGCGCCGCCGCCAGCACGGCTTTCGTCTCCTTCCGCCGCTGCGCCTTCGCCGTGAACGGCACCACGCCCCAGCAGAGCGACCACAGGCACCAGACGAGGAAGCCCGCGCCGCCAACCGTCGCGGCGGAACAAAGGAAATCGAACGACATCTCAGCCCTCCTTCACGGTTCCCTTGAGGACGGCGATGAACGCGCTCTGCGGCACGTTCACGTGGCCGAACTCCTTCATGCGCGCCTTGCCGCGCTTCTGCTTCTCCAGCACCTTCATCTTGCGCGTCACGTCGCCGCCGTAGAGCTTCGCGAGCACGTCCTTCCGGAACGGGCGGATGTCCTCGCGCGCGATGATCTCGCGCCCAATCGCCGCCTGCACGGGGATCTTGAACATGTGCGGCGGAATCGTCTCGGCGAGCGCCTTGCACATCTGGATGCCGCGCGCGCGCGCCTTGTCGCGGTGGACCATCGTCGCGAAGGCGTCCACCTGCTCGGAGTTGAGCAGGATGTCCATGCGCACGATGTCGCTCTCCTGGTAGCCCGCCGGCTCGTAGTCCATCGAGGCGTAGCCGTGCGACACCGACTTGAGCGTGTCGTGGAAGTCGATGAGGATTTCGTTGAGCGGCAGCATGCAGTGGAGCATCACGCGGTGGCCGTCCACCGTCTCGGTCCCCTCCAGCACGCCGCGCCGGTCGAGGACGATGCGCATCACGTCGCCGATCGCGTCGCTCGGCGTGATGATGCGCGCCTTGATGACCGGCTCGGAGATCGACTCGTACGTGCTCGGCTCCGGCATCTGCAGCGGGTTGTCGAGGTCCTTCACCGTGCCGTCCTTCATCTTCACCTTGTAGACGACGCCCGGCGTCGTCGAGATGATGTCGAGGTTGAACTCGCGCCGCAGGCGCTCCTGCACGATCTCCATGTGGAGGAGGCCGAGGAAGCCGCAGCGGAAGCCGAACCCGAGCGCGATCGAGCTTTCGTGGTGGAAGGAGAACGCGGAGTCGTTCAGGTGCAGTTTTTCGAGGCCCTGGCGCACCTTGTCGAATTCGTCCGTGGACATCGGGTAGATGCCGCAGAACACCGTCGGGCGCAGCTCCTTGAAGCCCGGCAGCGGCTCGTCCGACCCGAGGCGCGACGTCGTCACGGTGTCGCCGATCTTGATCTCGCTCGGGTCCTTCACCGTCCCCACGAGGTAACCCACCTGCCCGGCCTCCAGCCTGTCGGCGGGCTTCTTCGTGGGCGAGAAGATGCCCACCTCGTGGAGCGTCGTCGTGACGCCCGAGCTCATGAACTTCACCGTGTCGCCGCTCTTCACCGCGCCGTCCACGATGCGCACGTAGGTGATCACGCCCCGGAACTCGTCGAAGACGGAGTCGAAGACGAGGGCCCGGAGGGGCGCGTCGATGCCGCGCGTCTTCGGCGGCGGGATGCGCTTCACGATGGCCTCCAGCACGTCGGGGCACCCCACGCCCGTCTTCGCGGAGACCAGGAGCGGCTCGTCCATCGGGATCGCGAGGATGTCCTCCACCTGCTGCGAGACGCCCGCCACGTCCGCGCCGGGCAGGTCGACCTTGTTGAGGACGGGCACGATCTCCAGGTGCGCGTCCTGCGCGAAGTAGGTGTTCGCGACGGTCTGCGCCTCCACGCCCTGCGCGGCGTCCCCGACCAGGAGCGCCCCCTCGGACGCGCCCATCGAACGGCTCACCTCGTAGGCGAAGTCGACGTGTCCCGGCGTGTCGATGAGGTTGAAGAGGTAGCGCTGCCCGTCCTTCGCGTGGTACATCATCGAGACGGGGTGGCTCTTGATCGTGATGCCGCGCTCGCGCTCCAGGTCCATCGCGTCGAGCGTCTGTTCCTTCAGCTCGCGCAGCGGCACCGCCTTCGTGAGTTCGAGGATGCGGTCGCTGAGCGTCGTCTTTCCGTGGTCCACATGCGCGATGATGCAGAAATTGCGGATGTTGTCGAGTGTCTTCTCCATAGGCAAGGATGAAGTATAGCAAAAAAACGCCGCCAGACAACGTGTCCGGCGGCATTTTCAGCTCGGCGCGCCTCCGCGCGCCCAGCAGGGCAATCGGCCTTTACGCCTCGGGCTTGGTCTTGCGCAGACCCAGACCGCGGTCGCCTTCCTTCCACTGGCCACGGGCCTGGAGGAGGTTGACGCGCTCGAAACGCTTGAGGACGTTGCGCTTGGACGTGATCTTTCCAGATCCCTTGAGACTACGATGCTGACTCATTTCTTCTTCTCCTGTTCGAAAATTGAGTTGCTAGTATAGCATATCCCCCCCGAAAAGGGAATGGGCTTATCCGATTTTATTTTTTGAGCGACGCGCCCGTCGAGGCGTTGCCCACGAACGTGGCGTAGCGTTCCAGCCAGCCGCCCTTGATGCGGGGCGTCCAGGGCTTGAGGGCCTTGCGGCGCTTCGCGATTTCGGACTTCGCCAGCTTCGCGGAGATCGCGCGCTTCGGGATGTCGATCGTGATCTCGTCGCCGTCCTTCAGGAGGCCGATGAGCCCGCCCTCGGCCGCCTCGGGCGAGACGTGCCCCACGCACGCGCCGTGCGTCGCGCCGCTGAAGCGCCCGTCGGTGATGAGCGCCACGCTCTCGCCGAGCCCCGCGCCGATGATGTAGCTCGTGGGCGCCAGCATCTCCTGCATGCCCGGCCCGCCCTTCGGCCCCTCGTAGCGGATCACGACGACGTGCCCCGGCTTCACCTTGCCGCCGAGGATGCCCGCGCAGGCCTCCTCCTGGCTGTCGAAGCAGATCGCCCTGCCCGTGAACGTCATCATGGAGGGCGCCACGCCCCCCTTCTTCACGACGGCGCCGCGCTCGGCGAGGTTGCCCCAGAGGACGGCGAGGCCGCCGTCCGCCGAGTAGGCGTTCGCGAGCGTGCGGATCACGTCGTCGTCCGCGATCTTCGCCGCCGCGACCTGCGCGCCGAGCGTCTTCCCCGAAACGGTCTTCACCCTGAGGTTGAGGAGCTTCTTCGGGAGGCGCTTCAGGATCGCCATGACGCCGCCCGCGCGGTCGAGGTCGCTCACGTGGTAGTGCCCCGACGGCGCGAGCTTGCAGATGTAGGGCGTGCGGGCCGAGATCTCGTTCATCCGTTCGAGCGAGTAGTCGACGCCCGCCTCGCGCGCGATCGCGAGCGTGTGGAGGACCGTGTTCGTGGAGCCGCCCATCGCCATGTCGAGCGTGAGGGCGTTGTCGAGGCTCGCCTGCGTGACGAGGTCGCGCGGACACGGCCCGCCCGCCTTCGCGAGCGCCACCGCGCGGAACGCGGCCTGGCGGTAGAGCTCCTTCCGGCGCGGATCGACCGCGAGGATCGTCCCGTTCCCGGGGAGCGCCATGCCCAGCGCCTCGTAGAGGCAGTTCATCGAGTTCGCCGTGAACATCCCGCTGCACGAGCCGCAGCCCGGGCAGCTCGTCTCCTCCACGGCCTCCAGCTCCCTCTGCGTGATCTTGCCCACGTTCTCGGCGCCCACGGCCTCGAAGACCGAGTTGAGGTCGGTGTCCGCCCCCGTCTCCGGATGCCGGCCGGGCGCCATCGGGCCGCCCGAGGCGAAGACGGTGGGGATGTTCACGCGCAGCGCGCCGATGAGCATGCCGGGCACGATCTTGTCGCAGTTCGGCACGCAGATGAGCGCGTCGAAGCAGTGCGCGCGCGCGACGGTCTCCACGCTGTCCGCGATCAGCTCGCGGCTCGGCAGGGAGTACTTCATGCCCGCGTGCGCCATCGCGATGCCGTCGCAGACGGCGATCGTGTTGAACTCCATCGGCACGCCGCCCGCCTCGATCACGCACTGCCTGATCCATTCGCCCACCTTGTTCAGGTGGCAGTGTCCCGGCACGAAGCTCTCGTAGCTGTTGCAGATACCGATGAACGGCTTCTTCATGTCCGCGCGCGTCAACCCCGTCGCGAACAGCAGCGACCGGTGCGGCGCGCGCTCGTTGCCGGCCTTCACCTGATCCGAAATCATCTTCCGCTTCATCTTCCAGACTCCTTCTCGCTTTTCTTTCCCGAAATCCGTCCGCACAGTATAGCACAATTGTAGGTTTTAGGTGTTAGGTTTCAGGTGTTAGGGGTTAGGTTTCAGGTGTTGGCTCCTAGGGGCCCGGCGCGCAATGTACCCGCGCCGCCTCGGCGCGTGGCGTCCAAACGCCCCGACACCCAGCGTACACCTACCCCAACGGGAGGGCCGCAACTTGCTGCGGCCCCCTCCCCTGTACAGAACACCCAACGCCCAAGATTTTTCCGCATCGTAATCTCATTCAAACGATTACGGCGGATACGGGGACTTCACCGCAGGATCACGCACGTGCCCGGCGTGCCGACCTGGACCCGGCCCGTGCCCGTGAAGCTCGCAGCCGTACACGTCGCGCCGCTTGGGACCCCATCCCCGGAATAGATCCCGCAGGGCTGCTTCACGCCCTCGACCCACAATTCGGCGATCGAACACCTGACGCTACCCGTCACCTGCAGCTTCCCGCCCTTCCACAGGCTCACCTTCGCCGCCGGACTCAGGTTGGAGGCGGCGTTCAGCTGAAGCGTAGCGTTGTAGGCGACATTGCTCACGACGATGTTCGTGCAGGCGATGGTCGCGGCAGCGGACACGTAGTTGGTGCCGCCGAGAATCGTGTACGACGCGCCGGGATCGACGAAATGCCCGGCCGTGTAGAGGCGGGAACAGTTGGCGCCCTTCTCAAGCGATGCATCGACCATACCGTCGAACGTGGACGTCGACTGGTGGTTCCCGCTCACGACATGGACCGTGTGGCCGTGCGCGTCGATGTCGCGGATCGGACTCCCCGATTCGATCTGGTTCGCCCATTCGTTGACGATGCGGATGTCGTCCTCCGCCGTAATCGGCCCGGTCAACTGCGCGTCGTTGTTGAGGCGGAAGGTCTGGAGGCCGTCCGTGTACGGGCCGAGGACCGTCACCGCATTCGTCATCTTCACGCAGATCTGAAGCCAAAGGTAGCACGCCACGCCCGCCGTCCGCCGCATCACGAGAGGCCCCGGACCGAGCCGCGCCCCCCTGCTGATGCTACCGCCCGTGCCATCCAAGTAGAGCGCCCCACCCAGCAGTTCCGTTCCGCCCGCATAGGTGTTGGGCGCAAACCAGTTCTCGAAACGGAGGATGCCGGTCCCGCCCTTCGTCAGTCTGCCGACGCCCGTGAACGTCGCGTTGGTGGCGATGCGTACCGTCTCCCCGCAGAAGACGGTCAAACCGTCCGGTCCGATGTCCACCGTGCCCGCATTCACGACCGTCGCGGAGTTGAAGACCGCAACCTGGCCGTTGGTCGGAACGCCATTGTCCCAGTTCGCCTCGACCGTCCAGTCCCCCAGGCTCCCGCCTCTCCAGGTCGACACGGACTCTGCAACCGGTCCCACGCAGATCACCCCCGCGCCGCTGAATGTACCGGGGAGGTCGCCCACCCCATAGATGCCCGCCGAGAGTTCCTGCTCGCCGATGAAGAGGCGGCCCACGCACACGAAACGGTCCGCCTTGACCTGGGCGCCGTCCAGGAGCTTCACGACGGTCGCATCGCCCAGGCACCGCATTCCCTCGAATACGAGCGTCGTCTTGGTTCCCTTCAACACCACTTCGCGTCCCGCAAAGAAACTGCCTTCCTTGAAGACGACGACGTCACCCGTTTGGTTCGTGATGACCGCATCCGGCGTCTCGTTGCGATAGCCGTCGGCAAAGTAGAGTCCGCCCTTGTCGTTCTTCTTCACGACCGAACAGTTCTGCACGTTCGCGAGCCAGTTCGCACAATTGTCGCCGGACCCGCCATCGGCGTAAAGCGTACCGCCCCCTGTCACCGTCACCGGGCACAGGATCGGATTGCCTTTCGCATAGATGCCGTTCCACGCATAGACGTTGAAGATTCGAAAAGAGCCTTCGCTTTCAATCGCCCCCATCAGCCTTGGATTGTTGTTGAGCGTCAAGTCCGCCGTGACAGAGCCGGACAACGAGGAATCATAGGGCCCCGTAATCTTGACCGGGTTTGCGAAGACCTTGTTGTTGGTTTGAATGAGGAGATTGGGCGTGCGGCCCGCACCGCGCGCAAGGGTGGCCGTTCCCGTACCGAGCGCGCCCTCGACATCGAATATGACACGGCCGTCCGAGACCGTCGTGCCACCCGTATGCGTACTTGCGACCTTCAGGGTCAACGTACCCTTTCCCGTCTTGGAGAGAACGCCCGATCCCGTAAACTTGACATTCGACGTGACGGCGGCACCGTTCTCGATGGTCACGCCCTCGCTACCCAGGTCGAAGGTCTCGGCGGCAAGCGTGGTCGCACCCGTGAACTTCAACGTATCGCCCGGCTGCGGCGACACATGCGAACCGTCGCTCGTCCAGTTCGCCGAATCGGAAAGTCCCCCGCTCGTGCCACCCTTCCACGTCAACGTGTCGGCGGGAACCATCATTACGAAAGCCGCCCCGACGGCAAGAATCAATCTTCGCATGGGCTTTACCCTTTCCCTTTTCCGCGCACCGTTTCACGCCAGCCCCCGCACGGAAAAGAAGAATGGCGTGTTTCAGATCACCACGTCTTAAGAGAGGCATCGCCAAACGCCCGTTGTAAAACATGAAAGACGAAACACGCCACGTGGATACCACGCAGCGCGACCATCGCATTCCGCTTTACAACAATTGTCAACTTTGGCGAAGTTTCTCTTAAAGCGTCATACGCTGTTGCGTACGTACCTGGGGCCTTGCGGGACTCCCAGACCCCTCCGTTCCGTCCGCGCGCAACGGCGCAGCCCTCCCGGAGGTTCCGCCCTTTCCCGTCCAACGCAGCAGGATGCCGCGCCCACGGGTCGGGCCGGCGGTTGACGCAGACGTGCCGTCAACCGAAGTCAAAGATCCGTTCCGCTTGCACGAAAGATACCTCTAGATATCTCTCACAAGATACCTCTCACAAAGACACCTTCCGTTCGTGCGACGTTGGAAGAGCGCACGGATTCCTCCAACGATTTCCCTGCTAGTCTATCATTTTTCCTACCACCTGTGTTGCCCAATATCCAGCAATCTCACTCTCGTCCCCATAGGACGTACGCCGGGAGGGCCGCAATTTATTGCGGCCACCGGACCAGGGAGGGGCGCGCTCCTGCGCGACCGAGATCCCCACCCGCATCGGCCCGGAGCGCAATGTACCCGCGCCGCCTCGGCGCGTGGCGTCCGCACGCCCCCACCCCACCTCCATCACGCACCCTCCCCACCCAGCCACGCCGCACACTCCACCGG
>CAKULR010000049.1 GCA_934667295.1 uncultured Kiritimatiellota bacterium | reverse complement strand
TGATCTTGCCCATCATCGCGTCGTTCCGCTCGTAGTGCTCCACGAGGCGGTGGAGCACGTCCACCATCGCGCCCGAGGCTTCGCCCGCGCGGATCATGTTCGCGTAGAGGGGGCGGAAGGACTTGCGGTGGTGCGCGATGGCGTCCGAGAACGACTCGCCGTTCACGATGCGCTGGCAGAGGTCCTGGCTGACCGTGCGCTGCGCGCTCCCCTCCTCGCCCTGGTTCGCGAGGCAGCCCAGGGCCTGGCCGAGCGTCATGCCGGCCTCCAGCAGGTCGGCGAGCTCGCTCGTGAAGAGCAGCACCTCGGCGTCCGTCATCGCGTCCGCCGCGCCGCCGATCTTCATGTTCCAGATGCTGCCGCCCTTCGCGGACTTCTTCGCGGCCGCCGCGCCGCCCCCCGCCTCGGAGACGGAAAGCGGCGTGTGGCCGAGCCTGCGCACGGCGGCCAGGGCGCCACGCCGGTCCGGCGCCTGGACCGTTCCGTCCACGCGCCGCCCGTCCTTCGTCATCGCCCTGTAGCTGAATGCCGCCATAAGAATTGAATTAAGTCGCTCCGCTTTTAGTGGTTAAGTAGTTAAGTTGCTGTCAATCTGTCCATCCGACGAACTAAAAACTTAACTACTAAACCACTTAACTACCACTAAACCACTTAACTACATTAATCACTTGATCACTCTCACGCGGATGACGGCGGCGCTCTTCTTGAGCGCGTCGACGACGGCGGCGGGGGCCGGGGTGTCGATGTCGATGAGCGTGTAGGCGATGTCGCCGCGCGCCTTGTTCGCGATCGCGTCGATGTTGACCTTCGCGTTGCCGAGGATCGAGGTGAACGTGCCGATCATGTTCGCCTCGTTCTTGTGGCAGATCGCGATGCGGCCGGCCTTCTTCACCGGGCCGAGCGAGCACGCGGGGTAGTTGACGGAGTTGACGATGTTCCCGTTTTCGAGGTAGTCGCGCATCTCCTTCACCGCCATCACCGCGCAGTTGTCCTCGGCCTCCTCCGTGGAGGCGCCCAGGTGCGGAATCACGATGCAGCCCTTCTTCCCGGCCGTCGTCGCGTTCGGGAAGTCGCTCACGTACTTGCGCACCTTGCCGCTCTCGAGGGCGGCGAGCATGTCCTTCTCGTTCACGAGCGCGTCGCGCGCCGCGTTGATCACGATCACGCCCGTCTTCATCATGGCGATCGCCTCGGCGTTGATCATGCCCTTCGTGGAATCGAGCGCGGGGACGTGGACCGTGATGAAGTCGCAGTTCTGGTAGATCGCCTCGACGTTCTTGCAGTGCCGCACGGACCGGCTCAGGTTCCACGCGGCGTCGACCGAGAGGTAGGGGTCATAGCCGTACACCTCCATGCCGAGCGCGGCGGCGGCGTTCGCCACCTTCTGCCCGATCGCCCCAAGGCCGATCACGCCCAGCTTCTTGCCCAGGATCTCCGTGCCCGCGAACGCCTTCTTCGCCTTCTCGGCCGTCTTCGCGATGTCCGCGTCCGCCGCGTTGGCCTTCACCCACTCGATGCCGCCGATGACGTCGCGGCTCGCAAGCAGCATCGCGGCGAGCACGAGCTCCTTCACGCCGTTCGCGTTCGCGCCGGGCGTGTTGAACACGACGATGCCCTTCTTCGCGTAGTCCGCATGCGGGATGTTGTTGACGCCGGCGCCGGCGCGGGCCACCGCGAGCAGGTTCGCCCCGGGCGTCAGCTCGGCCATCTTGGCGCTGCGCACGAAGACGGCATCCGCCGCCGCGAAGTCCTCGGTGCGCGTATAGGCGTCCGTCAGGTTGTTCAGCCCAACCGCCGCAATGGGGTTGAGGCACGTGTAGGTGTAGTTCATGGTCTCTTCGGTTCTTTCTGTTTAGAGTTTATCGTAGAAAGTCGGACACCGCGTCCGAAAATGGCATTATAGCACAAACCCGTCGCCGCGTCATGGACGGATTGAGGGGGTTAGGTTCTAGGTTCCAGGTTTTAGGCCCGACGCGCAATGTACCCGCCTCCATGCCCCCCCCCCCCGCGCAGCGTCGCCGCGCCGTACCCCACGCCCCCACGAGTACCCCACGCACCGTCACCGTCGCGGGAGACGGCCGCCCGTTGACCTGCCGGTAGTACCGGAACGACCCCGCGAAGGAGCCGTCTTTCGGCTGCCACGCGAGCGCGCCCGGGTTTGCCCCGGCCCACGCCTCGTCCACGGACCCGTCGCGGCCGAGCGCGACCACGCCCGGATATGCACCGCCTCCGGCGCAGGGTGGCCGAACACATTAGGAGTCCTCCGGTCGAGTAGAAGCGCGCCCCTCCCAACGGTGTACCCGGGCAGGACGTGTTCCCGCGCGTCCGGGCAGCTCGGCACGTGGCGTCCGAACGCGGGAGGGTCGTAACTTGTTGCGACCGACTGGGTGGACAGGCCCCGGAATGTCTCAGCCTCCGGCCGGTTAACACGGAGCGCGCGGAGGCACGAAGACACGGAGGAGTTTTAGAGTTGGCTTACGCACATCTCAATCACATTTTGTATTGGAGAAAAGCGGCCGAATCGCGCGAAGCACATTCTTTTCCCGGTCTCCTTCCGTGTCGCCCGAAGGGCGTTTCTGTGTATTCTGTGGTAAAAAATTCCCTTCCCAGTGGGCAAAATGTGGATGAAATCGCGCACAAGCCAACCTCACAACCACTCTCCGTGTCCCCGTGCCTCCACATGCTCCGTGTTGACCGGCCGGAGACTGAAACATTCCGCATGTTGGGGGTGGGCCTGTCCATTCTGTCGGTCGCAACAAGTTGCGACCCTCCCGCGTTCGGACGCCACGCGCCAGGGACGGCGCGGATATATCGCGTGCCGACGCACCACGAGCCTCTACGTTATTCAAACAACGCAGGGCTCCAACAACACAGGAAACTCAACCAACACCGAAACTTCAGCACCCCCGCAAACGACGCGCGTCGTTTCTGAAGCGTGCGGACGGGGAACCAGACACCGTGGGAAATGGCACGGGCGGGGGATGGATGGTGCGGCAATCAGGCCTTCTTCGCGGGTTCGGCGGGAGCGGTGGGTTCGGCGGGACGCGGCGGGACCTTGAAGTCCTCGGGCTTGAAGTAGTGCGTCTTGTGCGCGTCGGCGGAGACGTTCGCCGCCAGGACCGCGACGGCGCTCTCGTAGGCGAGTTCGGCGGGGCAGTTCAGCTTCTCGCCGTGGCGGCACGCCGCGAAGAAGTTCTCGAGGTGCGGCATGTGCGCGGGCTTGTTCAGCTCCACGGAAAGCGGGTTGCCGTTCGCGAGCGCGGAGATGCGCGTATCGACCTCGACGTTCTTCGAGACCTCCTTCTTGATCTTGTCGTCGGCGCCGGGGAGGATCCAGCCCTTGTCGATGAAGGCCTGCCACTCCGGATCCGTCCAGCCGCCGCCGCGCAGCTCGCGCTGCACGGTGTTGCCGCGCGCGGAGATCTCGGCGATCGTGAGGGAGGCGTGCGTGCCCATGAACTGCTCGTAGAAGCCGCCGCGCGCGATGGCGGAGATTACCTGGTAGTAGGCCTCGTTCTTCGTGCCGTCCGGCATCTGGAACTCGTAGAGGCACATCACGCGGTCGTAGGCCTGGCGGCGCGGCGAAAAGGCGTCCTTGCCGCCGATCGCCGTCACCGAGCTCGGGGGCACGCCCCACGCCCAGATGAAGAGGTCGATCTGGTGCGAGCCGAGGTCCACCATCGAGCCGCCGCCGTACTTGTAGAACCAGCGCCAGTAGTGGAACTGCTCCGGGTTCGTGTAGCCGTACTTGTCGAGGACGGACTGCTTCGGCGGCTTCTTGTAGGTGAAGAACGGCGCGAGCGAGCGATTCCACTGCGCATACGCGGTGGTGATGCGGCCGAGCATGTTCGGGACGACCTTCTCGAAGCAGTGGCGGTAGCGCGGGTTCGAGCGGCGCTGGTGGCCGATCTGGAGGAGCTTGCCCGTCTCCTGCTGCACGCGGCACATCTCGGCGGCGAGTTCAAGGCGGTTGGACATCTCCTTCTCGCAGTAGACGTGCTTGCCGGCGCGCAGGCAGGCGCTCGTGTGCTCGCAGTGCATCCAGTCCGGCGTCGCCACGACGACCGCGTCGATGTTCTTGTCCTCCTTCGCGAGCATGTCGCGGTAGTCCTCGTACATCTTGATGTCGTGTCCGTAGCCCTTGAAGAAGGCCCGCGCGCGCTGCTGCTCGAACTTCCAGATGTCGCAGACGCAGCGCACCCGCACGCCGGGGATGCGCACGAGCGACGCGGCGAGCACCTTGCCCTCGGCGCCGAAACCGATCATCGCCACGTTGATCGTGTCGTCCCTGGGGCCGATCGTGATGTCGTCGGCGTGGAGGATGTTGAAGCGCGGCAGAAACGCGGACGCCACGGCGGCGCCCTTCATGAAGTTCCGGCGGTTGAGTTCCATCGGTTGTCCTTGTTGTCTTGAAATTTCAGTCATTATAGCAAAGGCAGATGTGAATGGCAAATAAGCCAACGTCCAGTAGCGTCTATTGCTTCTTGACCCGTCGAACCGTGTGCTTGATCTTGTCGATGAAGAAGTTGAGCTCCAATGTGGATTCCGTCTCCACCGTGTCAAGATCCGGCATGACGATGTCGGTCAACGTCTCGCCAAAGTGGTTCATCATCTTCGACCGCTTCCTGCGGTCTTTTTCGCTGTGCAGATCGACCAGTTCACGCTTCAGCCCACGGACCTTCGCAAAGGTCTCGATGATCGCAAACGTCGCGTCAACCGCTCGTCGGCTTTTGAGGACGGTCGCGAGCATGTAAAGCCCCTTCTCCGTGAATGCCTTGGGCAGGGCACGGCTCTTCGGCGACGGTTTTGTGGACGAAATTTTCGACCGCAAATCCCCAAGTTCCTCCGCCGTTAACACAAACATGTAACCGGACGGAAACTTGTCCGGGTTGTTGCGGACGGCTTCGTTGATGCGTTTTGTCTCGACGCCGTACAGGGCCGCCACATCCAGATCAAGGATGACGGCCTGCTGCCTTACGACAACAATCCGTTCCTGTACGGCGGAATACGGGAGAAGTCGCGTATCACCCATCTCCTTCACCTCACATCCGCGTGTAGCGCGGGCCGTCGCCGCCCTGCGGGAAGGTCCAGTCGAGGTTGCCGTAGGGGCACTTGATGCGGCACGTCTTGCAGTGCATGCAGTTCGAGAAGTCGATCTGGAGGCGGCCCTCTTCGCGGCGGTAGACCTCGGCGGGGCAGAAGCGCGTGCAGGGCGAACCGTATTCCGCCTCGCACCGCGCACACGTGGCGGCATCCCGGACCTTGAGGTGGCAGGGCTGGTCCTCCTCGTGGATCGTGCCGGACATGAAGACGTCCGTCAGGCGGTCCGGCTGCACCGGCGACGCCTCGATCCCGTCCGCCGCCTCCCGCGCGAGCTTCGCGCGGTCCAGCGGCCGCAGCGCGGCAGCGTCCCCCTCGTCGCATCCCGGCACCCGTCCGCGCGGGAACGTCCCGCGCGTCATCCACGCAAGGCCCGCCGCCATCACGCCGTAGGGCATGCCGAAGGAGAACGCCGCGCGCACGTTGCGCACGCGCTCCATCTCCTTCCAGCCGCCCGTCTTCTTCAGCAATTCGAAATACGCCGCGCCGACGTCCTTCCCCCCTTGCAGGATCGCCTCCGCCGCCGCAATGCCGCTCTGCACCGCGATGTGGACGCCCTTGATGCGCAGCGAGTCGAGGAGCCCCGCGCCGTCGCCGACGACCAGGCATCCCGGATAGAACGGTTTCGGCACCGCGTAGAAGCCGCCCTCGGGAATCACCTTCGCCCCGTAGGCGACGGTCTTGCCGCCCTTGAGGTGCGGCGCCACGGCGGAGGACGCCTTGAAGCGCCGGAAGAGGCGGAAGGGGTCGATCTCGGCGCGCGCGTAGTCGAGCGCGTAGGCATAGCCCACCATCACCTGCGTTTCGGAGACGTGGTAGACGAAGCCGCCGCCGTAGGTGTTGAAGTCCGCCGGCCAGCCGAACGTGTGCATCACCTCGCCGGCGGTCTGCGTGCCGGCCGGCACCTCCACAAGCTCCTTGATGCCGAGCGCGTAGGTCTGCGGACGCACCCCCTGCAGCTTCTTCTCGGCGATCAGCCGTTCCGTGAGGATTCCGCAGCCGCCCTCGGCGAGCACGACCGTCTTCGCGCGGATCTCCTCGGAGGGCAGGTAGTTCGACTTCTTCCGGCCGTCCCTGTCGAGGCCCTTCTCGCCCGTCCGCGCACCCACGATGCGCCCGCCCTCCTCGACGAGCGCCGTCACCGCGTAGCCGGTGTAGACCTCGGCGCCCGCCTTCTGGGCAAGCGCGCAGAGCCAGGCCACGACCTTCGTGAGCGAGACGACGGGATAGCCCTTCGAGCTCATCAGCGCCGGCACCCACGGGATCTTCAGCGACAGCTTCGACGTGAAGTTGCAGCGGAAGCTCTCCCTGCAGACCTTCGCCTCGCAGGGCATCGTCGCCAGTTCCTCCTCCGTGAGGAGGTCGCGCAGCCCGCTCGGATCGACGATGGCGCCGGACAGGACGTGCGAGCCCGGCGAGCGCCCCTTGTCGAGCACCACCACGCGCGGCTTCTTCCCCTCCTTCGCCCGGCGCAGCAGCGCAAGGGCCGTCGCGAGGCCCGCAGGACCCGCCCCCACGATCAACACATCGGTTTCGATCATTTCTCAAGCTCCTTGATCAGTGCGGGGACGATTTCGAAGAGGTCGCCCACGATGCCGAGGTCGGCGACGCCGAAGATCGGCGCATGGGGGTCCGAGTTGACGGCGACGACGACATCCGCGCCGCGGATGCCCTCCAGGTGCTGGATGGCGCCGGAGATGCCGAAGCAGAGGTAGAGCTTCGGGGCGACGGTCTTGCCGGTCTGGCCGACCTGGCGGGACACCGCGCACCAGCCGGCGTCGACGCACGCGCGCGAACAGGCGACCTCGCCGCCGAGCAGTTCCGCGAGGCGGAAGAGGAGCTTGAAGTTCTCCTCCTTCTTAAGGCCGCGTCCGCCCGCCACGAGGACGTCGTACGCCGTGATGTCCAGGGCGTCGGCGTTCTTCACGACCTCCACGAGCTTCGTCTGCGGCGCGATCAGCTTCAGCGCCTCCACGAGCACCTGACCCTTCCGCTTCGGGTCGGGCGGGGCCTTTTTGAAGACCTTCGGGCGCACCGTCGCCATCTGCGGACGGTGGTTCGGCGTCATGATGGTGGCCATGATGTTGCCGCCGAACGCGGGGCGCGTCTGGTGGAGCAGCATCTGCAGCGCGCCCGTGTCCCTGTTCTTCGTCTCCTCGACCTTCAGCATCGTGCAGTCGGCGGTGAGGCCCGTGCGGACCTTCACGGCGACGCGCGCGAAGAACGCGCGCCCGACGGCCGTCGCGCCCGCGAGGACGACCTCGGGCTTCCGCTTCACGATGAGCTGGCTCACCGCGTCCACGTAGACGTTCGCCTCGTAGTCCGCAAGCGCCGGGTCGTCCACCTTGTAGACGACATCCGCGCCCGCCGCGACAAGCGACGCCTCCACGTCCGCCGCCAGCCCGCTCCCCAGCACGACCGCGCAGAGCCGCGCACCCGCGCCGCGCTGGGCCTTGAGCTCAAGCCCCTTCGCGAGCAGTTCGTAGGCGACCTCGGCGACGACGCCGTGGCTCTGCTCGGCGAACACCCAGATGTCCTTGTACGCCTCGATATCCGCCGTGCCGTAGACCTCCTGCCGCACCTCGCGGATCGCCTTGAACGGGCACGCCTTCACGCACGCCCCGCAGGCCTTGCACGCGCTCGCATCGACTTCCGCGAGCTTCTTCGAAACGGACGGGGAAACACCTGTTTCCCCGGACCCCTTCGAAGCGGAACGGTCAACCATCCTCAGCGCGCCGAAGCCGCACCCCTTCACGCACTTGCCGCACCCCCTGCAGAGCTTGGGGTCGATGGAAATCGGGGCGTCCGCCATCACTTCACCAGACCTTTCTTCGCGAGGAAGTCCACAATCGCGCGCGCGCCCGCCGCCGCGTCGCCGCGCGCGTCCACCGTCTCGCCGCCCCCCTTCGTGGGCGGCGGGAAGATCGTGACGACCTGCGTGGGCGAGCCCTTGAGGCCGATGCGGATCGGGTCGGCCGCGATGGCCTTCTCGTCCAGCACCGTGATCTCCGCCTTCGCGGCCCGCATCCAGCCCGCCAGCGGCGCGTAGCGCGGCGTCGCGGCCTCCTTGAGGACGGTCATGACGCACGGGAAGGATCCCGCGATCACGTGTTCGCCGTCGTCCATCACCGTCGTCGCGGTGTAGGCGCCCGTCTCCTCGACCGCCAGCTCCCTCACGTAGGTGACGAGCGGCACGCCGAGGAATTCGGAGACGCCGGGGCCGACCTGCGCCGTGTCACCGTCGATGGCCTGCTTGCCGAAGAGAACGAGGTCCGGCGTCCTGCCGCCGCACGCCGTCCGGATCGCCTGGGAGAGCGTGTAGGACGTCGCGAGCGTGTCCGCGCCGCCGAAGGCGCGGGAGGAGACGAGGAACGCCTCGTCCGCCCCGCGCGCAAGGGCCTCGCGCAGCACGGCGGCCGCCTGGGGCGGCCCCATCGAGACGACGGTGACCTTCGCGCCGAGGCGGTCCTTCAGGCGCAGCCCCTCCTCAAGGGCGTATTCGTCGAACGGGTTGACGATCGACTCCACGCCCTCGCGCATGAGCGTATTGGTCTTGGGGTTGATCCGAACGTTCGTGGTGTCCGGAACCTGTTTGACGCAGACGACGACGTGCATGGCGCCTCACTTCGCGCCGAAGCGGTATTCCGTGCGGGAGCGGAAGACCTCGCCCGGACGCAGGACCGTGGACGGGAACTCGGGATGGTTCGGCGAGTCGGGCGCGTGCTGGGTCTCCAGCGCCACGCCGGCGAAGGGGCAGAGGAATTTCCCGGCGGCCTTCGCGGGCACCTTGTCCGTCACGTTCTGCGCGCCGTACATCTGCATGCAGGGTTCGGTGGTCCACACGTCGAGCGTGCGGCCCGAGACGGGATCGTACATCGACGCGGCCTGCTTGAACTGCCCGGGCTTGCCGCGCAGGACGAAGTTGTGGTCGTACCAGTTGTCCATCGGCGCAAGATCCTTCTCGGCCTTCATCCAGTCGGCCTTGGCGCCAATCGGCCGCATCTCCGTGAAGTCGAAGCCCGTACCCTTCACCGGCGCGTTCTTCGTGGGGATGAGGCCCGCCGTCGTCTGCGTGTACGCGTCGGCGAAGATCTTGAGGTGCTGGTCGAGCACGTTGCCGCTCGCCTCGCCGGCGAGGTTCCAGTAGGAGTGGTGCGTGAGGTTCAGGACCGTGGGCTTGTCCGTCGTCGCCTCGTACTCGACCCGCCAGGTGTTGTTCGGCAGCACGCGGTAGGTCACCTTGCAGGTCACGGTGCCCGGGAAGCCCATCTCGCCGTCCTTGGAGACGTAGGTGAACTCCACGCCCTGGATCGGGCCGAGACTGAACGGCCGCGCCTGCCACACCTTCCTGTCCCAGCCGTCCGGGCCGCCGTGGAGGTTGCAGTGGCGGGCGCCCTTCTCCTCGTTGATCGGCAGCTGGTACTCCTTGCCGTCCAGCGTGAACTTGCCGTCCGCGATGCGGTTGCCGTAGCGGCCGATGAGCGTGCCCATCGAGAAGCCCAGCTCCTCGTACTCGCGGGGCGTGTTCCAGCCGAGCGTGACGTCCGCGAGGTTGCCGAACCTGTCGGGGGCGTAGCAGCGCACGAGGCGCCCGCCGTAGTCGGACACGTCGAGGATGAGCCCGCCCGCGCCGTGCAGGCGGAACAGCCTCACCGCCGTGCCGTCCTTGAGCTTGCCGAAGGGCGACACCTTGACCCGCGTCGGCACGCCGCTGCGCGGACGGCGGAGGTCGGCGCGCACGCGGCGCGCACCTCCTCACTGTACGTCTAGAAATCAACCAAGGAGGATGAGAGAACGTAACGCTCACAGAGGTAGTACTGGAACTGCCAGTAGGAGGAGATGATGCCGATGTAGAGCACGCTATCCTGCGTGCTGCGAATCTCTTTCGTGCTGATCAGCAGCAGTTTGATGTCCTCCAGCGTGAAGAAGCTATTCTCCT
>CAKULR010000048.1 GCA_934667295.1 uncultured Kiritimatiellota bacterium | reverse complement strand
CCGGCGCGACGCCGCCGGTCTCGACGGGCGCCTTGGCCTTCTTGTACTTCATCACGCGGCGGACGTTCGGCGGACGCAGCTCGCCGAATGCGTCCGTCACCGTGAAGAGGGCCGGCAGCTTCACGCGGTCGGTCTCGACGCCCGTGCCGATGTCGCGCGTGGCGATCGCGTAGTCGCCGTCCATCCGGATGCCGGTCAGGTAGGTCAGGGCGGGGAAACCGAGCTTCTCGGCGATCTGGGGGCCGACCTGCGCGGTGTCACCGTCGATCGCCTGGCGGCCGCAGAAGACGAGGTCGGGTCTGAGCGTGCGCACGGCCTGGGAGAGGAGGTAGCTCGTCGCCAGGGTGTCCGACCCGGCGGCGCGGCGGTCCGTCAGCAGGTACGCCTCGTCGGCGCCGCACATCAGCGCCGTCCGCAGGATCGCGCAGGCGGCGGGGAGGCCCATCGTGACGACGGCGACGGTGCCGCCGCACGCCTCGCGCACGCGCAGCGCCGCCTCAAGGGCGTTGCGGTCCTCGGGATTGAAGATGGCGGGCAGCGCGGCCCGGTTGACGGTTCCGTCGGCCTTCATCGCCGCGCCGGAAATCTGCTTCGTGTCGGGAACCTGCTTGATGCAGACGACACATCGATAGCCGCCCTCGCGGCCAACTGTTGTGGCTTTCATGGTGCGGCATATTATAGCAGAGCGTCGCAGACCTGCCAACATGTCCGCGACAACTTCCAATTTCCTCCCGTCGGCAATTGTGCTACAATACCCTCCGTTTTCTGCAAGGAGTACCACCATGTTCAACTCAAAGGTCTACCATCGCATCGACGCGCTTTCCGGCTCCATCGCAACGCTCCGCGCCGAGGGCGTGAAGTACAGCGAAATCGCGGAGGTCCACTCCCGCGCCGGCACCTCGCTCGCGCAGGTCATCAAGCTCGACGGACCGAACGTCACGCTCCAGATCTTCGCCGGCGCGCGCGGCGTCGATACGGACGCCTCCGTGCGCTTCCTCGGCGAGACGATGAAGGTGCCCTTCTCCGACGCCCTGCTCGGCCGCGCCTTCACCGGCACGGGCGAACCCCGCGACGGCGGCCCCGCGATCACCGAGAACCAGATCCCGATCGGCCAGCCCTCCGTCAACCCGGCCAAGCGCATCATGCCGAGCCGCATGGTCCGCACGAACATCCCGATGATCGACCTCTTCAACTCGCTCGTCGTCTCGCAGAAGCTCCCGATCTTCGCCCGCGCCGGCGAGCCCTACAACGAACTGCTCGCGCGCATCGCCCTCCAGGCGAACTCCGACGTGATCGTCATCGGCGGCATGGGCCTCAAGTACGACGAATACCTCAAGTTCCGCTCGACGCTCGACCAGAGCGGCGCGCTTTCGAAGACCGTCATGTTCGTCCACACCGCCGCCGACCCCACGGTCGAATGCATGCTCGTGCCGGACGTCTCGCTCGCCGTCGCCGAGAAGTTCGCCCTCGAAGGCAAGGACGTCCTCTGCCTCCTCACCGACATGACTTCCTTCGCGGACGCGATGAAGGAAATCGCCATCACGATGGAGCAGATTCCCTCGAACCGCGGCTACCCCGGCGACCTCTACTCGCAGCTCGCCGCCCGCTACGAGAAGGCCGTGGACTTCGACGGCGCGGGCTCCATCACGATCCTCGCCGTCACGACGATGCCGGGCGACGACGTCACCCACCCCGTCCCGGACAACACGGGCTACATCACCGAGGGCCAGTTCTACCTCCGCAACGGCCGCATCGAGCCCTTCGGCTCGCTCTCCCGCCTCAAGCAGCAGGTCAACAAGGGCGTCGACCCCACGCAGCCCGACCAGCGCTCCTACCTCATGGACAAGGTGCTCGACAAGGCCGACGCCGAGATCACCGACAAGGACCTCCTCCGCCGCAGCAACACCACCCGCTACGACCACCGCACGATCATGGACGCCATGATCAAGCTCTACGCCTCCTACAAGGAGACGGTCGAGAAGCAGTCCATGGGCTTCAAGATGAGCGACTGGGACCAGAAGCTCCTGAAGTACGGTGCCCTCTTCGAGGAAAAGATGATGGCCCTCTCGGTGAACATCGAGCTCATCGACGCCCTCGACCTCGGCTGGCAGATCCTCGCCACCTGCTTCAACAAGGACGAGGTGGGCATCCCCTCCAAGTACACCGACGTCTTCTGGCCGAAGAAGTAGCGTTCACTCCGCGCGGGTGAGGTGGTACGCGAGCACGGCGCCGGGAAAGGCGTCCGTGCGGAGCGTGAACGTGCCGTCCGCGTGGGGGGCGAGTGTGCCCGCTTCGCTGCCGTCGCAGCGGAGCGCCGTCACCGTGAAACCTGCCGGAAACGCCACGCGCGCCGTGTCGCGCCGCACGAGCATCGGCCCCTTTCCGCCCGAAACGGGATAACACAGCGTGAGGTCCGTGAACGACTCGCCGTCGTTCGCGCTGTCCGTCAGGTGGAAGACGAGGATGGAGCGGCTTTCCGCAAGCGGCTTCCCGTCCAGCGCATGCGCGCTCACGGTCGTGGGATGACGGATGCCCGAAACGCGCAGGAAGGCCCCGGCGAGCGCACCTTCCGCGAGCGTGCAGCTTTCCGTGCGCGGCGTGGAGACGAGGAGCGTCTGCGCGCGCGCGTCCAGCACGGTCTCGCCCGTGTCGCTGCGCCACACGCCGTCCGCCGCCGTCTTCAGGAGGTCGCCCGCAAGCCCCTTCGGCGCGGCCGCTTCGACGAGCGAAAGCGTCTGGTCCATTCCCTTCGGCGCGCGTTCGACCGCGCTCCCCACGCCCGTCAGGAGCCCGAGCGAACAGACCGGATCCGGGAACGCATCCGGACGCTTCGTCGGCGGCAGGTCGACGAGCGTGCGCGGCACGGTCACGCACACCGGGTGCCGCGCGGGCCGCACGTCCCCGCGCCGGAACATGAGGATGGAGATCTTCTCGCCGAAGAGCGCGAACGGGTCGTTGCACGTGTCGAAGGGGTTCGAGTTGAAGTTCCGCGCGCCGAGGCTCGCCGCCCCCTCCGCGTAGCCGTAGCCCACGAGCGCATCCCAGTCCTGGAACGCCCCGTACGCGCCGATCATCGGGCCCGCCTCGCAGCGGAACACGTTCGGCCAGCAGTGGCGGAACTCGGTCGTGAGGACGGGCAGCCCCCAGATGCGGCTCGGGAACTGCTTCCGCCAGATCCCTCCCGGCCAGCGGCCCGTCAGCTGCGACGCGAAGACGCCGCTGTACCAGCTCCTCCCCTTCCCGTCGGAGTTGGGGTGCGAGAAGTACATGTGGAGGTCGGCGACGTCGAAGAGGGAACGGCGCACGACGAGGTCCGGCTGGGATTCGTAGTTGAGCGAGGTGAGGAGGCACTTCACCTTCAGCTCCTCGCGCAGGAAGCGCAGCTGCTCGCGGTGGATCTCCATCTGCCGCTTTGCGTCGGGCACGTTCTCCTCGTTCACGAGGTTCAGGCAGACGAGCGCGGGGTCGTCCACGAGGGCGAGGCCCGTGTAGGGGTTGACGTGCGTGAGGAGGCGGCGCGTGAAGAGCTTCCAGTTCGCGAGCGCCGCGGGCGTCTCGAACAGCGCCTCCTTCATCGCGCGCAGCGGACCCGCGTAGGCCGCAAGCCCCGCGTCCGTCGGGAGGAACGCGCGGCTCGAATAGCAGTCCGTCGTGAAGTAGACGCCGTTCGACTTCATGCAGTAGACGAACCAGTCCCAGCGGTCGAGCGCGGCGGGATCGAGCGCGGCGGAGTCGGTCGCGCCCTTCGGGAGGAACCTCGTGTCGTGCTGGTGGGCCCGCACGAGGTTGTAGCCGAGGCGCGGCATCTCCGCCGCCACGCGCGCGCTGACGTCCTTGTCGAGGAAGGCGGCATCCCAGGCGAAGTTCCCGCCGTAGAAGCGGGGACGCACGCCGGGTTGCCTGGAAAAGGCGGCGCGCCCGTCGGCACCGCGCGTCAGGAAGCCGTGCTTGCCCGCCGGGGCGTCCTGCAGGAAGGAGAAGTCGAGCGGCGAGCCGGGCTTCGTCGTGCGGGCGAAGTCGACCTTCACCCATTCGGGGCCCTCGCGGAAGACGGCGTTCGTGTAGACGGGGAGGCCCTTCCCCCACTGGAAGGACGAAAGGCCGTACGTCTCCACCTTCGCGCAGGAAAAGGAAAACGCGCGCGTGAGCGCCGTTCCGTCCGCACCCTCCTGCCGCTGGAGCGGGATGCGCGCCTCGAACCAGGTTTCGCCGAAGACGCGGCTGTCCTGCAACGTGAGCGGGAACGAGCCCGTGAACGTCGTCTTCATGCCGTCAAGCGCCATCACGGAGAAGGAGCCGACGCGCGGGAAGGAGCCGAGCCCGGCCCCGCCCGCCTCCGCCGGGAACGCGACGGGACGCCCGTCCACCTCGATGCCCTTCAGCTGCGCCGACATCCGGATCTCGATGAAGGCCGCAAGGAAGGCGGGGCGGTTCGTGAACGACGCCGTGAACGAAAAGGCGGCCGAGCCGTCCGGCTGCGCGGCGATCTCCTGCTCCGCGAGGCCGCCCGGCTGCGGCAGTTCCGCCAGCAGCGTCCGGCGCGCGGCGGTCGCCTCCCTGCGCAGGATCTTGAACGCGCCGTTGCGGTACTGCGCGCGCCAGCCCTCGGACGGCACGATGCGCACGCCGACCTGCGTCTGCCCCATGCGGAACGTGCCGTTCTCCGCGAACGAGACGCCCTGCGGCAGTTCCGCCGCGCAGACCGACAAGCCCAGCGCCATGACGGCGCACCGTCCAAGTCCCTTCATCTCCATGCCGTCACTCCTTTATTCCCTCGAAGCGGTACCCGCGCGCGGCGAGCGTGAAGCCGTCCCGCATCGTGAACGGCCGCTCACCGAAGTTCACCGTCACGCGCACGCCGTTCGCGAACGCGCTCTGCTGCACAAGGCGGTCCGGCGTGAGCCAACGGTAGTCCGTCATCGGCACGCCGAAGGTCGCGCGCGCGACGGGCGTCGTCACCTTCACCGATGCCGCCAGCTTGGTCTGGATGGCGTCGAAGGCGGGTTTCGTGAAGAGGTACATCGGGGGCGTGCCCGTGACGGCGTTCAGGAGGTCGTGCCGCCACCAGTCCCGCGTGAACTTGTTGTTGTAGTCGGTCCAGTACCAGGTGGAGACGACGCAGTCGTGGAAGACCATCTCCCAGAACGGCACGCGCATCGCCGGGTCGAGCGCACGCGCGATGACGGGGGGCGTCTCGTCGTAGATCTTCCACATGTAACGTCCGCCGTCCACGCGGTAGGGCGCGGCAGAGAAGTTGCCCTCGAAGTAGTCGCATTCGGGCACGTAGCACTCAAGGCCGTCCTCGGTGCCGCAGAGGAGGTTGAATTCGTCTGCTGCGAGCGCGAACATCCGCCGCCGCGCCAGCACGCTCGTCCGGCGCGTGAGCGGGTGCTTCGGGTTGTGGCAGTCGCCCACGCCGGTGCCCGTCACGTCGAAGAACCGCGCGCCGTACTGGGGTGCCTCGGCAAGGCGCTTCGCGATGCGCGCGCGCATGTAGGCGGGGGCGCGGGCCTCGCAGAGGCGGGCACAGCCGACGACCGGCTTCGTGGGATCGTCCTTGAGGGCGACCTTCCAGCCGCGCTGCGGCGTACCGTCGGCGGCGCGCACGATGTCGTCGCGGTCCCAGGCTTCGACGGGCCAGTGGGTCCGCGTGCAGTCGATCCGGTCGAGCAGCGCCGGCTCCATGAGGTCCGTGTAGATGTCGTACTCCGTCTGCAGGACGCCGGGGACCTGCGCGATTCCCCGCACCTCCTCCGGCGTGATCCATGCCCCGAGGTCGCGCCGCGTGATGCCGCTGAAGACGAAGTTCGCGAACCCCAGTTCACGGAGGCGGCGCGCCACGGCGGGCTTGTTCCCCGCGATCTCCCAGTACCAGACGATCGGCGCCCCGGCGAGGAGGTCGTAGGCCGGCGCGAGCTTCGGGTGGCGCGCGCGCTTCGCGGCGAACGGGACGAGCAGCCCCCGCCGCTTCATCTCCTCCCGGCACCGCCGGGCCCACTCCATCCGACCGCCCTGCGCGAAGAACGCATAGCGGATCGTGCGCGCGTAGGCGAACGCCCCGTCCTCGCCCTGCCAGACGATGCCCGCCTGGCGGAGGCCGTTTGCGCGTACGGGGAACGCGACCTTCGCGTTCGCGGGCGTTCCGACGAGGGCGAGCACCCCGCCGACGGCGACGAGTTCACCCTCCCGATTCGCCGTCTCGGCATACTGTCCCCACGCGCTGATCTTCATCGCCCGCGACCAGAGGGACATGCTGTCGAACGCCGTCGTGCCAAGATCCGCCTGTTCGACCGGGAACGCATACCCGCAGCCGTTTGGCAGCAGGACGCGCTCGCCGCGCTGCGCCGCGAAGGGGAAGGGATAGGCCAGCGGACGGGCGAGGCGCTGTCCGGCGGGGGCCTCCAGCGTCACGGAGACCTCCGGCCCTTCCAGCGCCAGGCGCCCCTGCACGTCACAACCGGATTCCGGCGCACGGAACGTAAACGAGAGGGCGGTTTCGGATATCCGCACGGCGGTCACGTCCGCGACCTTCGCCCCCTCCTGCGGCAACTGCCGCCAGAGGCGTCCATTCCGCGCATCCGTCACCGTGAACGCCGCCGTCCGCCGGTCGAAGGCCACACGCAGGGAGGCGTTGGAGAGGACGAGATCGGTTGCGGTAGGTTCGCCGCCGTACGCCGCGCCGAAAAGCAAAACGCCCACCGTCCACGCGGTGAGCCGGTAAAACACATGCTTCATGGTTCCTTCCCGAGGCCGAGCTTCCGCCAGGCGAGGTCCGTCGCGACGCGCCCCTTGGGCGTCCGGTCGAGATACCCTTCCATGATCAGGAACGGCTCGTAGGCCTCCTCGATCGTGTCCGGCTCCTCGCCCACGCTCACGGCGATGGTGGAGAGGCCGACGGGACCACCCCCGAACTTCACGCAGATGGTTTCGAGGATCCTGACGTCCATCTCGTCAAGTCCCTGTGGGTCGATCTCCAGGAGGGACAGGGACTCCACGGCCACCTGCCTCGTGATGTGGTTGCCCGCCCGCACCTGCGCGTAGTCCCGCACGCGGCGGAGCAGGTTGTTGGCGATGCGCGGCGTCCCGCGCGAACGGGCGGCGATTTCAAGCGCCCCGTCGGGATCGATGCCGACGTTCAGCTTCGCCGCCGAGCGCGTCACGATGGCCGCAAGCTCCGCCGGCTCGTAGTAGCTGAGGCGGTTGACGAGGCCGAAACGGGCGCGGAGCGGCGCGGCGATGAGGCCGATGCGCGTCGTCGCGCCCACGAGGGTGAAGCGCGGCAGTTCCAGGCGCACGCTGCGGGCATTCGGACCCTGGTCGATGAGAATGTCGATCGCGAAGTCCTCCATCGCGGAGTAGAGGTATTCCTCCACCGTCTTCGCCATGCGGTGGATCTCGTCGATGAAGACGATGTCGCCCGCCTCCAGGGATGTCAGGAGCCCGGCGAGGTCCGCCGGCTTCGTGAGAACGGGGCCGCTCGTCGTCTTCACGTGGACGCCCATCGCGTCGCCGAGGATGTACGAGAGCGTCGTCTTTCCGAGGCCGGGCGGACCCGAGAACAACACGTGGTCCAGCGTCTCCCCCCGGTCCTTCGCGGCCTGCACCGCAAGCTCCAGCCGGTCGCGGATCTTCCGCTGTCCGACGAAATCGGCAAACTGCTCCGGACGCAGCTTGTTGTCGAAAGCCGCGTTCCGCCTGTTCAGCTCCTCGCTCGGACGCTCGTTCTTCATCCTAGACAAAGAGAAGGGGCAAGCCTCGGGCCTGTCCCTTCCCTTCCTGAACGGATGGTCCGTTTTCTTACTTGGCCGGCGCCGAACCGTCGTCGCCGTAGCCCTTGCTCTTGAGGTATTCGATGACCTTGCCCACATGCGTGAGCTTTTCGGCATCCTCCTCGGGAATCGCCGCGCCAAATTCTTCCTCAAAAGCCATGATGAGCTCGACGGAGTCGAGCGAGTCCGCGCCCAGATCGTCGATGAACGACGCCTCCAGATTGACCTGCTCCGCATTGACGCCGAGCTGGTCAACGATAATCTCTTTCACGCGATCTTCAAGCTTACCTGCCATTTGTTTTCTCCTTATGGTTGGAACAACGGTTAGTGTACTAAAACTCCGTGATTCACGCAAGGGGGCAAATGCCCGCTCGCCCGGATTTTCCCATATCTGCAAAAGATTTGCGAAATCAGCCGATCATGCCGCCGTTGACGGAAATGATCTGCCCGGTGATGTAGGCGGCGTCGGGACCGGCGAGGAACGCGACGCACTTGGCGATGTCCTCGGCCGTGCCGAAGCGCTTCAGCGGGATCGTGTCCATGTACGCCTTCTTCACGTCGTCCGGCAGCACGTCCGTCATCTTGGACTGGATGAAGCCGGGCGCAACGGCGTTGCAGCGCACGTTACGGGAGCCGAGTTCCTTGGCCGTCGTCTTCGTGAGGGCGATCACGCCGCCCTTCGAGGCCGTGTAGTTCGCCTGGCCGGCGTTGCCCATGATGCCGACGACGGAGGCGAGGTTGATGATCACGCCGCCGAGCTGCGTGCCGTCTGCGTCCTTGTTCTTCATCATCGGGCGCGCGACGGCGCGCGTGAAGAGGAACGTGCCCTTCAGGTTGACGTTCAGCACGGCGTCCCAGTCCGCATCGCTCATGCGCATGAGGAGGCCGTCCTTCGTGATGCCCGCGTTGTTCACGAGGATGTCCACGGTGCCGAAGACCTCGATGACGCGCTTCACGCACGCATCGACCTCGGCGCTCTCCGCCACGTTGCAGCCGAGCGCGAGGGCGGTCGAACCGGCCGCCTCGACGAGATCGACGGTCTCCCGGCACCAATCCGCCTGAAGATCCACCACCGCGACCTTGGCGCCCGCCTCGGCGAGCTTCTTCGCGATCTGCTGGCCAATGCCACGCCCCGCACCGGTGACGATGGCGACCTTGCCGTCCAGATTACCCATTTCAGACTCCTTTTCCTTAAAGCCCTCTTACAGCGCGGACACGGTTGCGTCCAGCGTCGCCAGATCGGAGACGTTGAGCGTCGTGAGCGCGGCGTCGATCTTCTTGATGAGGCCCGAAAGCACCTTGCCCGGACCGAACTCGATGAACCGCGTGCAGCCCAGCTCCTTCGCCGCCGCGATGTCGTCCGCCCAGCGCGTCGTCTCGGTGACCTGGCGGAGCATCACGTCCTTGATCTCGGCGGGATCGGACGAGTGGACCTTGCCCGTCACGTTCGAGATCACGGGGATCTTCGGTGCATGGAACGTGATGCCGTCGAGGACGGGCGCCAGCTTTTCGCGCGCCGGCTGCATGAACTTCGAATGGAACGCCCCCGCCGTCGCGAGCGGGATCGCGCGCTTGATGCCGAGCTCCTTCGCCGTCGTGGCGGCCGCCGCGATCTGCGCCTTGTCGCCGGAGAGGACGACCTGCGCCGCCGAATTGATGTTCGCGGGCGTACAGCCCGTCTTCGCGCACAGTTCGTCCAACTGCGCGGGCGAGGCGCCCACGATGGCGATCATGCCGCTCGGCGTGGCCTCGCAGGCCTCCTGCATGAAGCGGCCACGGGCCTCCAGCACCGTCAGCGTCGCGTCGAAGTCGAGGACGCCCGCCGCACAGAGCGCGCCCCACTCGCCCAGCGACAGGCCCGCCGCCGCCGCGAACGGCGTCGCGCGCCGCGTCTGGAGCGCGAGGTAGGCGGCATAGCTCGTCACGAAGATGGCGGGCTGGCAGACGTTGGACTTCGTCAGCGCCTCGGCCGGTCCCTCGAAGCAGATCGTCTTCAGGTCGAAGCCGAGGACGGCGTTCGCCTTGTCGAAGAGTTCCATCGCCGTGGCGTCCGCCTCGGCGAAATCCTTGCCCATTCCGGGCACCTGGGCACCCTGGCCCGCAAAAACGCAGCAATCAGACATGATGCAGAATCTCCTGAATTTGTCCAAGTATGATAGCAAAAAGAGGGCGGTTTGTGACCCCCAAAAATGCCCGTGGTTTCCCAAACTCAATGCGACTGGGGTAGTCGCATCTACTGGTTCCCAAGCGGAGGGATGTGACCGGTGGCAT
>CAKULR010000047.1 GCA_934667295.1 uncultured Kiritimatiellota bacterium | reverse complement strand
CTCTGGTACGCCTCGAACTTCGCGCGCCGCTCCTCGCTCTCCGCGTTCTCCATCATCCGCTTCACCGAGTCGAGCACGCCCGCGAACGGCTTGTCCTCCTTGCGCCACGGCAGCACGAGGTCGTCGTCGAACCCGTGCATGAGCTTGTGGCGGAAGTCGGCCGGCAGCTTCTCGTAGGGCGTCTCCAGGCTCACCTTGTACTGCTTGGCGATGCGCGCGAGGATTTCGTTGTAGTACATGATCGCCATGTGCCCGGCGCGCCGCCAGGGATGGATGCACTCGCGCAGGGGGAGCGTCTTGTCGGGGACAACGAGGTCTTCGTCGAAGAAGTAGATGGAGCCGAGCCCGCCGCAGGTCGGGCACGCGCCGAACGGCGAGTTGAACGAGAACGAGCGCGGTTTCAGTTCGTCGAAGGAGAGTCCGCAGTCCGGGCAGGCGTTCTTCTCGGAGAAGACGAGCGGGGACGGCTGGCCCGCCGCCGGATCGACCACCTCCATGGAGATGAGGCCCTTGCCGGTCTTGAGGCCGAGTTCGACGGAATCGGTGAGGCGCGTCACGAATGCGGCGAACGCCGTGTCGTCCTCCGCGCCCTTCCCGACGCTCTTCAGGCGGTCCACCACCACGTCGATGGAGTGGGCCTTCTTCTTGTCGAGGGCGGGAACCTCCTCGACGGGGTAAGTCGTGCCGTCCACGCGCACGCGCGCGAACCCGGCGCGCGTGATGTCCGCCAGCGTCTCCTCGTGGCGGCCCTTGCGCCCCTGCACGACGGGGGCGTAGAGGATGAACTTTGTGCCGGGGGACAGCTTCAGGAGCGCGTCGACGATCTGCTCGGCGCTCTGCCGCCGCACGGGACGCCCGCACTTCGGGCAGTGCGCCACGGCGACCGACCCGTAGAGGAGGCGTAGGTAGTCGTGGATCTCCGTGACGGTGGCGACGATGGAGCGCGGGTTGCCGCCCGTCGTGCGCTGCTCGATCGCGATGGCGGGGGACAGCCCCTCGATGCGCTCGACGTCCGGCTTCTGCATCTGGTCGAGGAACTGGCGGGCGTAGGCGGAGAGGGATTCGACGTACCGCCGCTGGCCCTCGGCGTAGAGCGTGTCAAAGGCAAGCGAGGACTTCCCGCTACCCGAGAGTCCCGTCACGACCGTAAGCGAGTTCCGCGGAATCCGCACGTCCACGTTCCGCAGGTTGTGGACCTTGGCCCCTTCGATGATGATGTCTGTCATGGGAGCGGGTATTTTAGCACAATGTGCTATAATACGCCGCATGAGAAAGCATCTGCTCCCCGTCCTCCTGCTGGTCGCCGCCGTCTGGTTCCTCTACTTCCAGACGGGCAGCTTCGAGTTCCTGCGCCTCGACGACCACGACTACACCTTCCGCTGCGCCTTCGTGAAGGACGGCCTTTCGGCGGCGAACGTGAAGGAGGCGTTCACGAACCCGCGCCACGCCGCCATCTGGATGCCCGTCACCTACATCTCCTACATGGCCGACATCACCCTGTTCGGACCCGGCATGGGCCCGCACCACCTCGTCAACGTCGCGTTCCACACGCTCAACGCCCTCCTCCTCTACGCCCTCCTCCTCGCCCTCCTCCCCCGCAAGCCCCCGATGGGAGGGACGCGCTCCGTCGCGTCCGCCACCCCCACAACGCCCACCCCGGGAGGGACGCGCTCCGTCGCGTCCGCCGCCCTCGCCCTGCTCGCCACGGCCTTCTGGGCGCTCCACCCCCAGCGTGTCGAGGCCGTCGCCTGGATCGCCGGCCGCAAGGAACTCCTCTGTGCCCTCTTCACGCTCCTCGGCCTCCACTGCTGGCTGCGCCCCGGTCCCCGCTGGACGTTCGCCGCCATCGCCTGTTGCGCCCTCGCCTGCATGAGCAAGCCCACGGCCATGTGCTTCCCCTTCCTCGCGTTTGCGGTCTCCTGCCTCAACGACACCCCAAACGACGCAACACCCACGCCCCCTACGACCAACGACGCGCCCCCCAAGCCGCGCCCCCTGTTCGCCTACCTACCCCTGCTCGCCCACGCCGCCGCCACGGGCACCCTCGCCGTCTATTCGCAGACCCACCCGGAGGGACGCCCCGAACTCGCCCTCTTCACGTCCTCGTTCCCCTGGCGTCTGCTCAACGCCGCCGTCTCGACGGGCCTCTACCTCTTCCAGGCCCTCGTCCCCGTCGGCCTCCATCTCGACTACCGCGCCACGCCCGGCCACTTCCCCCTCGACGGCCTCCTCGGCCTCGCCACCCTCGCCGTCGCCGCCCTGGCCCTCGGCTTCTTCCTGCACCGGACGACGGGAACGGGACGACAAGCGGACGGCGTCACGGGCACGGACGCGACGGAGCGCGTCCCTCCCGTCCTGACCAGGCAGCGGCTTCCCGCCCTCCTGCTCTTCTTCTGCGCCGCCCTCGCGCCCACGCTCGGCATCTTCGGCAGCTTCGGCGAAGCCGCCCGGGCCGACCGGTTCTTCTACCTACCCTCCCTCGCCCTGTCCTTCGGGCTTGGATTCTTAATCCACAACCTCGCGCGCGCGGCGCGCCGAGGACGTCGCGCCCTACCATCACAACCCATCCCCGATCACCCACCGTTGGTAGGGGCGGACGTCCCCGGCCGCCCGCTTCCGCCCACCCCTGGCACCCCTGTCACCCCTACCGCTCGCATCGCCCTCATCACCCTCCTCGCCCTCGCCGCCCTCCTTGTCCTCGTCGACCTCGGCACCGCCTTCCCCCTCGTCGCCTCCTACCGCAACGACTACACGGCCTTCTCGCGTACGCTGGCCTGCGATCCCGACAACGGACGCGCCCTCGCGCATGTCGCGAGCGAAGAATGCGCGCGCTTCGGACGCATCGACCGGGGCATCTCGCTCTACCGGCGCAGCCAGGACGTGCGCCCCCGCGACGACACCGCCGCGCAGCTCGCCTACGCCCTCGCGCTGCGCGGACTCTCCTCGGACTACGCGGAGATCCGCCGTCTCTGCGCCAAGTTCGCCTGTGACCACACCCTCGACCGCAAGGGCATGGCCCTGGAGGCCCTGGGCACCACGGCCATGCGCCAGCGGAAATGGGCCGAGGCCATCTCGTGCCTCGAAGACTCCATCAAGGCCCCCCAGCGGTTCTATTCGGCGGAAGACGCGCTCCTCCGCCTCGGCGCCTGCTACTGCAACGCCGGGCGAACGGCGGACGCCATCCGCGTCTTCGAACCGCTTACGCAGTCCCGCCGCACCGACATCGCCCCCCGCGCCCGCCAGTTCCTCGACGCCCTCAAGCGCAACCCCAAGACCGTCCTGTTCTTCTAACCCGCCACGGGAGGACCACCCACCACGGACCACCACCCACCACGGGCCATCCACCACGGGAGGGTCGCGCCAACACGTCGGCCCGGCGCGCAATGTACCCGCGCCGCCTCGGCGCGTGGCGTCCGAAAGTATTCGGGATGATGAAAACCTGCCTTTGGCCTCCGGCCGGCTCACACGGAGCGCGCGGAGGCACGAAGGTACGGAGGTTTTGACAGCCGCTACGCCTCTTTTATAGGGGCCGCCCCCCCCCACTCACTATAGATGCGGCGACGAAATATAGAGATTAACTCCGATGATTGATGCTCTCGCTACCGCTCCGCAGACTGGATCTGGCTTCGCAGAAGCCAGTCACAAAACAACAGCTTTTAAGGCCGTTTTAGGAGAATTGGATGTCTTTCGGCAATCCATTCTGCGGAGCGGTAGCGAGAGCCATACGGATCGGAGTTTATTGTTCATAGGAAACAGAGTCTCCATATTTCATCGCCGAAGTAATATTGGCCTCGGTACACCCACCCAAACCACGGATGGCACAGATACCGCCTCCGGCGGACACAGATGACACGGCTCTGTTTCCGCCACATAATCCTAGGACATGCGGGAACGTGGGATTTCACTTCGGAGCGTTCCGATGTGAAATCCCACGCATGACCACAAAACCTGAAAACGGCATCTGAAATAGAGACTCGTCACCCACGGAGGGATGGAGGTACAACGACAGCGAATCAAATAAAATTGAAGGCCACGCGGAAGCGCGACCAAGGAGGCGAAAAAAGGGGAAAAGGGAACGGTCACGTAGGAACGCAGTCGCAGTTCACGGTGTACGATGTACCCGCGCCGCCTCGGCGCGTGGCGTCTGAGCGTCTGCCGTACAGCGCACAGGGGGAACCGTTTCAGCGCCACACGCCGGGGCGGCGCGGGTACATCGCGTGCCGAGCCAAACGTGCCGTACCGCGCAAAAGCCAGCCTCCGTGTCCCCGAGCCTCCGCGTGCTCCGTGTTAACCGGCCGGAGGCTCGTACAACCGCCCACCCCACCCCCTCTCCATTCAAAGCCTCCGGTCCGCGTTGACAGCGAATGGGGGTTCTGCTATCCTGTCGGCGTTTAGGACATTGAAGTTTCGGACATGAAAGCACCTATGCCGGGAAACACGCGCGAAAACACCGTCATGCGGAAGCGGTCAAACTGAAGCCAGAGAATCATCTCAAACCTCATCCGAGAGATTGACATTGAGAATCAAGGTCTGGACAAAAGGCGCGCAGGTCGGCTCGGCTTCGTTCGAATACGAACCGGGATACGAATTCGTCTCCGATCCGTCTTGCCGGGAGTATGACTGGCTCGTTGTGTACGACGAACTGCCGGGCCGGGACGTCGGGACGTTCCACGGCGGGTACGAGGAACTCCAGTGTCCACGGACATGCACGATCCTCGCGACAAGCGAGCCGACGAGCATCAAGCATTACTCGCGTCCGTACACGGGACAGTTCGGGCACCTCCTCACAAACCGGCCCTTCGAGTCGGAGAAGCATCCCCATTATCATCTCGGGCGCGGCTACTATCGCTGGTTCATCGGCCGGTCGTATGCGGAAGCCGTGCGGACGGTCCTTCCGCCCAAGACCAAACTGATCTCCACGGTCTGTTCGTCCAAGCAGATGAGGGGGACGCGGCATTTCGACCGCTTCAACCTTGTCAAGGCGCTCGCGGACGCCATCCCGGAGATGGACTGGTTCGGACATGGTGTCCGTTCCTTTGGACGCAAATACGAGGTAACGGATCCCTACAAGTACCAGGTTGTCGCGGAAAACCACATCGCGCCGCATCACTGGAGCGAGAAGATCACGGATGCATTCCTGAGCGAATGCCTTCCCCTTTATGCCGGAGCGCCCGACTTGGCCGACGATTTTCCGCCCGCGTCGTTCATCCCCATTCCAATCGACGACCCCGCGAAGGCTGCGGAAATCATCAAGACGGCCATTCTGGCGGGCGAATACGAAAAACGCCTTTCCGCAATCAGGGAGGCCAAACGCCTTGTCCTGACGAAATACAACTTCTGGGCACAGGTAATCGACGTCATCAGGTCCGCCGAACGGACAGGCCCGCAGGAAATCCGTCCGCCTGAGCCCCACCCGCGCCTTTACGCCCGCAAGGCGCTTCGCATGCGCAGCCTCCGCGCGGCGTTCGAAGACGGCGTGTACCACCTGAAACAGTGGCTGTCTCCGCTTTCCCCCTAGCGAACGCAGAATCCTCACGGAACGATGGCGCCCTGTGCGCGCAGGGCGACCTTGATGTCCGCAAGCGGCGCCTCCAGCGGCGAACAGCCCCGCCGCGCGGCAACGGCCGCCGCCGCGCCCGCCGCCTGCCCCATCGCCATGCATGCCGCCTCGACGCGAAGCCCCGAGTTGGCCCCCCGGTCGCTGCTGACGCACCGCCCCGCGACCAGAAGGTTCTTCGCCCCCTTCGGGACGAGCGCGCGCAACGGCACGGTCGCAACGACGCCCTCGGCAAGATGCGCCGGACGGATCCCCGTCCGCTTGTCGTGCAGGTCGACCGGGTAGAACGCATAGCAGAGCGCGTCCGGGAAGACGCGCCCGGAGGTGTAGTCCTCCTGCGTGACCGTGTATTCGCCGCGAATGCGGTACGTCTCGCGCACGCCGACTTCGGGCGACATCGAAACGAGCGTGGCGTTCTCAAGGCCGGGCACGCTCCGCAGGAAGCGGTACATCCGCAGCATCGATGCACGACCGCGCAGATTCGTCTCCGTCCGCAGGTCGGCCGTCGAACAGTCGGCGTCATCGACGTAGTTGGCCGTGTTGCCACGGCACTTCAGGAAGTTGTAGATCCCCCAGCGCGTGTCGTTCGGGCGGAGACGCCCGGCGGCCAGCGCCTCGGTGAACGCGCGTTCCAGGGCCGCGCGGTCCAGCCGGCCGACGTCCGTGCCCGGATCGAGCGTGTACACGAACGTCCCCGGCTGGCGCACGGCGGCCCGTTCGCGCGCAAAGCCCGCGAGGGCCACGACGGACGCATCGCCCGTGCAGTCCACGACCTGCCGGGCGCGGATCGTGCGCGTATCGCCGACGGCGACGACCGGGAGGTGCCAGACACCGTTCGAGAGGACGGCGGCGGTCGGCGCGGCATGGTAATGGATCCTTACACCCGCCTGTTTCAACGCCTCCTCGGCCAACGCGATATAGAGCGGCACGTTGACCGTGATCTGGTGCTTCCAGTGCGCCGTGCCCGTCGGCTTGCGGAAGTCCGGGAGCGTGCCGCCCGCGAGCGCGACGCAGTTCGTGACGAGCCGGTAGCCGACGCCGTCGATCACCTGCCGGCCCCAGGCGTGGAACAGGCCGGGAAAGTTGACGCCGCCGCTCGTCATCGTGCCGCCAATCTGGAAACCCTGTTCGACCAGAATCGTCCGCGCCCCCGACCGCGCGCTCTGCAGGGCCGCCGCAACGCCCGCCGTGCCGCCGCCCACGACCACGACATCGCAGTCCTCGTCGGGCAGGGCCCCGGCGAAGACCGTCAGGAATCCCGTCCACGTCCATCCGGCGACGACCCCATACCGGATCCATGTCCGCCACTTGTTCCGACACTTACACTGCATGGTGCTTCCTTTCTGAAAGATGGACAAAGTTCTCCGCGTTGCCGAAACGGTCGAAGGCACAGTCGATCGCCTCGGCGGCGTGTGCATCGGAACTGAGGACGAAGCGGACGCCGCGCTCCCGCAGAAGCGCGCGGAAAGCCGGAGACGGATAGGCGTCCTCCATCCAGCCGCGCGAGATGCCGCCCGTATTGACCTCGACGATCTTCCCCGAAGCCGCGAACGCATCCGCCGTGCGCCGGAGCTCGTCGAGATACCAGGGCGCCGTCTCGTCGAAGTACCGCAGCCGTCCGTTGAACTTGCGCACCAGGTCGGGGTGGCCGATGACGTCGAAATCGCACGTCGCGGCCATGTCCCGGTTCTGCGCGAAATAGGCATGCAGACACTGCGCCGCGTCCCCGCCGAAATGGTCGTGGATGCCCGCCATCAACAATTCGGGCGTATGGTCCACGGGAACGTACGCGCCATCCGGCGCAACGACCCAGTGGACGGAGCCGATGAGGTAGTCAAGACCCAGATGCGCATACCGCGCCCGGTCGGGCGTCGTGTCGCCGGGAATGTAGTCCGCCTCCACGCCGAGCCGCACGCGGATGCGGTCCGCGTACCGTGCGGCCAGCGTGCGGATCTCCCGCGCATACCGGACGGCGCTTTCCGGCGTCAGGTTTCCCTCGACGACATCCGGCAGACGCGCATGCGAGGAAAACCCGATCTCCGTGAACCCGCGCGCCAGCGCGGCGCGGATCATCTCCTCCGGCGTGTCACGTCCGTCGCACCACGTCGAGTGCGTATGGTAATTGGTCTTCAACGGGGCCTCATCCCTCAGAACAACGTCATCTGGCCCGGGAGGTCGCTCAGCTTCCTGCGCGGCTTGCGGACGATCTTCGGCGCATTGACGTCGAGGTCGTTCGCCTCCAGGTTCTGGAGAATCTGGTCCGCCCGTTTCACCACCGCCTGCGGCAGCCCCGCCATCGCGGCGACGTGGATGCCGAAGCTCCGTTCGGCGATGCCGGGGGCGATGCGGCGCAGGAAGACGATCCGGCCACCGTCCTGCTTCACGCGCACCGTGTAGTTCTTGATGCCGGGGAACTTCTCGGCAAGGTCCGTCAGTTCGTGGTAGTGGGTCGCAAAGAGCGTCTTCGCCTTCGTCTTCGGGTTCTCGTGCAGGTACTCCGCCACGCTCCACGCGATCGAGATACCGTCGAAAGTCGACGTGCCGCGCCCGATCTCGTCCAGCACGATGAGCGACTGCGGCGTCGCGTTGTTGAGGATGTTCGCGCACTCCTGCATTTCGACGAGGAAGGTGGAGCGTCCGCGCGAGAGGTCGTCGCCCGCGCCGATGCGCGTGAAGACGCGGTCGAGCGCGCCGAGGCGCATGCGCGCGGCGGGCACGAAGCTGCCGGCCTGCGCCATCACGGCGAGCGTCGCGACCTGGCGGATGTAGGTGGACTTGCCGGCCATGTTGGGACCGGTGATGAGCATGATCTGGTCCGTCGTACCGTTCAGTTTCGTCGAGTTCGGCACGAACGGCTCGGCGTCCGGCAGCTGCTCGATGATCGGGTGGCGTCCGTCGACGATCTCCAGCGCGTCGGAACCGTCGAGGGCGGGCCGCACGTAGCCGAGCGCGAGCGCGCGGTCGGCAAACGCGAGGATCGCGTCGAGTTCGCCCACCGCGCCCGCCGTCGCCTGGACCGCCGCCGTATGCGCCGCGACCTGGCGCACGATGTCCTTGAAGAGGTCCTGTTCGAGGGCGTAGCTGCGATCCTGCGCGCCGAACACCTTCTGCTCGTACTCCTTGAGCTCGGGCGTCGTGAAGCGTTCCGCGTTCGTGAGCGTCTGGCGGCGCTCGTACTCGGGCGGCGCGCCGGCGGCGGCCGCCTTCGAGATCTCGATGTAGAAGCCGAACACGCCGTTGCGCCGCACGCGCAGCGTCTTGATGCCCGTGCGCGCGGCCTCCTTCGCCTGGTACTCGGCAATCCAGCGGTGGCCCTCCGTCGCGATGTTGCGCAGTTCGTCGAGGTCCGCGCTGTAGCCGGGGGCGATGAGGTTCCCCTCCGTGAGAAGCACGTTCGGATTCTCCGCGATCGCGCGGTCGATCAGATCGACCACGTCCGCCTCCGGCGACAGGCGCGCGAAGATGGCGGTGAGGGGGGTGGGGGATGGGGAGTGAGAATTTGGGGTTGGGGAGACCAGGCCCGCGAGCGTATCCTTGATGTCCGGGATCGGACGGAGCGAGGCGGCGAGGGCGCGGAGATCGCGCGCGTTCGCGCGGCCGGAATCGACCTTCGCGATGAGGCGTTCCAGGTCGCGCACGTCCGCAAGGCGCGCCTGAAGGGACGACAGGCGCATGCGGTCCCGCACAAACGTCTCCACCGCGTCGAGCCGCGCGTTGATCGCCTCGGGACGGCGGAGCGGCTGGCGGATCCAGTTCGCGACGAGGCGCGCCCCCATCGGCGTGTGCGCCACGTTGAGGACGCCCAGCAGCGACGCCTCGCGCGAAATGCCGTCCACCGGCAGCAGCGCCAAATGGCGGATCGTCCCCGCGTCGAGCGCCAGGAAGTCCGCCGACTCGCGCAGCCGCACGCTCCGCACGTGGTCCACGGCGTGCCGCAGCGTGGTGTGGACGTAGTAGAGCAGCCCGCCCGCCGCGCGGACAAGGTCGCCCTTCCCCTCCAGGCCGAACCCGTCGAGCGCCGTCACGTTGAAGTGCCGCAGCAGCTCCTCCCGCGCGGCGTCGAGGCTGAACGTCCACGCCTCGGCATAGGAGGGCTGGGGATGCCGGGAGACCTGGGAGGCGGACGCGGAGGCCTCGTCGTCGGGCTTGGGGAGGACGAGTTCGGCGGGACGGTAGCGCGCGAGCGCGTCGTCGAGCTTCTCCTGCGACGCGAAAGGCTCCACGGCGAATTCGCCCGTGGAGAGGTCGAGGAGCGCGAGGCCGAGCCCCGCGACGGCGGCGATGTAGGTGTTGGCGTTCTCGTCGAGGAGGCCATCCTCGGTGACGGTGCCGGGCGTCACGATGCGCGTCACCTCGCGCCGCACGACCTGCCCCTTCTTGACGAGGCGGGGATCCTCCATCTGGTCGCAGATCGCGGCGGTCTTCCCGGCGCGGATGAGCTTCGCGAGATAGGCGTCCAGCGCGTGGTAGGGGATGCCGCAGA
>CAKULR010000046.1 GCA_934667295.1 uncultured Kiritimatiellota bacterium | reverse complement strand
CCCGTCCTCCGTCCCCCCGCCGCCGGACAGAGCGACCTCGTCCTGATCGACTCCCCCCTCGGTCCCTACCTCTCCGCCACGCGCTTCGGCGGCACGGGCGCCCTCTGGCGCTTCGGCGTCGCAGATGCTTCCTCCTCTTGGGCCCCTCCCGCCGAGACCTTCACCGTCCGCCACCTTCTGCCGCGCCTCGCCGAACAGGCCCCCGCGCGCCACACCGTCGCCCTCATCGCCCTCTCGTGCGGTCCGCGTGTCGGCGGGTTCGTGCGCGCCACCGTCGCCGACTGGCGCACGACCCTCAAGGCCGCCCTGCCCCCGGGCTGCACCTACGTAGAACTGACCACCCTCCCCGCCCTCCGGCGCGCGCTCGCCGCGCCCGACACCCTCCTCATCCTCAACCCCTACGGCGAGAGTTTCCCCGTCGACAGCCCCGAGAACTACCGTGCCCGCCTCGACGACCTGCGCGCCTACGTCAGGTCCGGCGGCAACTGGCTCGAATCCGGCGGCTACTCCTTCTACCACGCCCTGCACGGCGGCGCCTACCTCTCGCTCGTCGAACCCTACCCGCCGCTCTTCGCGGACTTCGCGCAGCTCACGACGACGCACGGCGGGCGCGTCGCCCTCTACGGCGTCCAGCCCCGTCCCCCGCACGCCCCCTGGCAAAACCCCACGCCCTTCACGCCCGGCGAGACGGGCGTGGGCGCGGACGACGCGGGCGGCTGGTTCTTCCACGCCTTCGCCGCCTACGCGAAGCCCGGCTCGACGACCCGCACGCCCGCCGTGCGCATCCGCGTCGGCGCAACGCTGGAGGACGCGCTTGCCGACTACGCCGCCGCGAATACGCTCACCATGCCCCTCGCCGCGAAGTTCCCCACCCCCGGCGCCCTCGACACGTTCAAGCGCGCCCCGCTCCTCCACCTCGGCGGCACCGCCGCGCAGGTGAAGGCGACGCTCGCCGCCTGTCCCATCCCCACGCTCTATCATCCCTCCGACTACCTCAAGGGCGGCTTCGACAAGGAGTACCCCGACCATCTGCCGCCGCGTCCCGCGTTCGGCACGCCCGAAGAACTCGCCGACCTCTTCCGCTCCGCCCGCGCGCGCGGCCACCTCGTCTCCCCCTACACGAACCCCACCTGGTGGTGCGACCATCCGCGCGGACCCTCCTTCCTCGCCGCCGGGGACGCCCCCCTCGCGATCGGCCTCAACGGGAAGCCCTACCACGAACGGTACGCGAAGAACGACGGCTGGACGACCACCTTCTGGCATCCCGCCGTCCAGGCCGCCAACCGCCGCACCGTCCGGGCGTTCACCGAGGACTATCCCGTCGACCTCCTCTTCCAGGACCAGTGCGGCGCGCGGGCCTGGCGCTGGGACTTCAATCCCGCCGCGCCCTCCCCCACCGCCTACGCCGAGGGCATCCTTTCGATGAACGAGGAAGATGCGCGCCGCGTACCGCTCGCCACCGAGGACGGCTGGGACCACGTTGCCAACTTCCAGGCCGCGCTCTGCGGCTGTTCCTGGCGCGTCGTCCCCCTCGACCACCTTCCCCCCTGGCGCGACCTCTTCAAGGACGTCCTTCCGGCCCACACCTGGCGCCTCGAACCCGTCGCCCTGCGCCTCTTCCACGACAAGGCGCTCTTCTTCATGCACGACCTCGGCGCCTTCGTCACGGACGACCGCACGCTCGCCTGGATGTTCGCCCTCGGCTACAACCTCTCGCTCAACGCCCGCGCCGGATTCGAATCCACCGAGCGCTTCGCCTGGTACGAATGGCTCCACCTCCTCCAGGGCAAGGTCGTCTCGCGGATCGCGGGGCAGCCGCTCGTCGCCTACCGCCACGACCGCGCGCCCCTCCTCGCGCGCACGGACCTCGCGACCTTCGCCGACCCGCGCGACGACGGCATCGTCACCGCGCGCTGGGGCGACATCGCCGTCGCCGTCAACCTCGGCGACGTGCCGCGCACCGTCGCGGGCCATCCCCTCGCCCCCTACGGCTGGTGGGTCGAAGGCCCCGGACTGCGGGCCGGCCACCTGGAGGGCGCCCCCGCCTTCGTCGAAACGGCGGAGGGACGCTGGGAACACGCCCCCGACCCGGCCCACGCGCCCGTGTTGCCGACGGAGGCCGAGCGGACGCGCGCGCCCTGCGACCGACCCGATGCGCCGCGTACCATCGGCGTCCACGACTTCGGCCCCGACCTCCACGGCAGCTGGGTGCGCGTCCCGCCCGCCGACTGGTACGCGGCCCTCGCCGCAAGCGACCTCGTGACGGAGCACGGTCTCCGCGTCGTGCGCCTCGCCACCGCAGACGCCCTCCTCGCCGCCCTGCGCAGCAACCAGGAGGCAAAGGGCCCCGCCGCCTTCTTCGCCCTCGTCAACCCCTACGGCGAGAAGTTTCCCGTGCGGGAAGTCGGCGGCGAACGGACGATGCTCGCGGCAATCCGCGCGTTCGTCGCGCAGGGCGGGCACTGGGTCGAGACGGGCGGTGCGCCGTTCTACTGCGCCGTCGCGCGGGATTCCTCCGGCGCGCTGCGGCACAAGGGGTGCGCCCCGCTTGGACGTGAAGTCCTCGGCCTCGCGATGCAGATGGATGACATCGACGAGGTACCGACGGCCCTGCGGGTTCTCCCGAACGCGGTGGCGTGGTTCCCCCCGGCCCTGCGTACACAGATCGCCCAGACGGTCTCCCCCGTCAACCGTGGCCTCCTCGCAGGACGCGACACGCCCGTCACGCCGCTCATCGGCGACGCGGAGGGCCGTATCTGGTTCGGCTTCACGCAGCTCAACGGCTGGGGCGCGCTCTGGCGGTTCGGAGGTGCCAACCCCGACCCGTCTCTCGCCCGTGCCGTCGTCCCCGCCGCGCTCGCCCACGCCTTCACGACACCCCCTCCGCCCGTTCCCGCGAACACTCCCCTGAAACTCCGTCGCACACGCTGACTCCCCCGAGGGTCCGGTGCGCGCTGAATCCACCGAGGGCCCGGCGCGCGCTGTACCCGCGCCGCCCTCGGCGCGGGACGTCCGAATGCGGGAGGATCGAACGCGGAACACCTGAACACGGGAGGGTCGCAACTTGTTGCGACCGAACCCGAACTACCCTCAAAAATCAGCTCCCGCTCTGGCACACACGCGACTTCAACGGTCACGGAATCATCTGCCGACAGGATGCCTTCGCCATTTCGGCAGAGCTTCAGGGCAACACGTTCCGCATCTTCCACAAGGTCTGTCAGTCAACTTTTTCAGCCTCGACACACTCGTTGGAATAGGCATAGTTCGGAACCCGCCCAGAAGCTTCCTCGCGCAATACCGCTTCGACGGCCTCCGATTCCGATACGGCCATCACCCTGACATGACAGGTCTCGGTTCGGCGAATCATCACTTCGTATACATGTCGCTCCATGGCCACATTATACCAAAGAGCGAATCTCTTTGGTTACACGGAGAATGTCACGAGTCTTGCATCGTTGAGTCGAGCCGGATTATCGGGATCCTTGATGCGTACAGCAGAAACCTTTAGACGCGAATCCATCCTTCCCAATTCCTCCAGCCGCTCCGTTCCGGGGAGTGACTGCCACTTGCGCCAATTGACAAGGCACATGAAGTTCAGCCGCTTTCGCATGTCGCGGCGGTAGATATAGTCGAAGACCGACCATGGATTCTCGATACCCCACATTCCACGAACACGCATGTACGTGATGCCAAGCGGATCGACCCTTTTCACACGACCCAGTTCACGTGTCTCGGCGAACTCCACGCCCTCAATGGCATTGACACCATCCCGTATGGTCGCCTTTAATCTCTGGTAACAGGACTCGGATGCACAGTAGTCAAGTCCATAGACCATCGCGAGATGTCGCAGTTGCCCGCCAAAGACGTTTCCGACTACATACAGGATGTCCTTCTCTCTCCAGCTCTCCGCATCCCGACATGCCTCTGAAATCATTTGGTTGTCCGCCCGAAGCGTGTGCTTCGGGTAACTGCTGTTCAAGGCCAACGAGGCATCAAGTGCTTCGATTTTCTTGACTTCAATGGCGTCGCCACCGCGTAGCATCGCATCCGGTGGGTTGGAATTGTTACCCAGGTATGAGAACGTGCGCTCGAAAGCATCCAACCGTTCAACGTCCGAAGCGCCGAACGTCCCCGCGAACAGATCCTTGACATACTCTTCCAGCGCCACCCCCATACTATTTGCGCGATTGTGCGATTGGTATTCCCGGACAAGTAGTGTCACCGGATTCCGTACAAGATTCTCAATGGCATCTATCACGGTTCCCATACAGTAAAGTCCCTTCTATCGTTCTCAAACTGCACGATGCCGCTTCAGGCATTCCACGACTTGCCTCCCGACAGCGTAGGCGAAATTCACGGGAACGGCGTTCCCGATCATCTTATATCCCATGTTGACGTCTTCGTACAGGAACTCGAAGTCGTCCGGGAAGCCCTGAAGCCGGGCGCATTCGCGAACGGTGAGCCGCCGGTAGAGATGTTCCTGGCCCGGAACGAAACGGCGCAGGTTCTTGTCAACAAACTCCATCTTCGGAGCCTGTGGATGAAGTTGGCACTGACGCCCCGACGCCTGTACCGTGAACGCCGGTTCATCCCAGGTTTTGACGCGGTTTCGACTCATGAAGATGGTCGAGTAAGTCCCGACGAAATACTCGTGGTTCAGGATTTCAAGGTCTTTACGATGTTTGTTCCTCGGAAGTGCCGGAACGGCGGTGGCGCGTAGATCCCAAATCGCATCACGCAGCGTAAGGCGTCTTTCGCCCAGTGGTTTTGGATACTCAAAGTCTTCAATGCCCAAATCTCTTCGGAACCCGACATAGAACACCCGCTCGCGAACCTGTGGCACATGGTAGTCGTTCGCATTCAGCAACTTGTACTGGACGTCGTATCCCGCTTCGCCGAAAAGCAACAGGATGTTCCTGACAGCCTCGGCGTTGCGCCCAGCCAACATCCCGGACACGTTTTCGGCGACGAAAAACATCGGACGCTTCATCTTCAGAATCCGGATGTAATCAAAGAACAGTTGCCCGCGTGGATCGTTGATACCGCCAAGAGCCCCTGCCTCGCTCCAGCTCTGGCATGGAGGTCCACCAATGAGACCAACCGCCTCCTCCGGTATCATCTCCCCGGAAATCTTCCGAATGTCACCCTCGATGAGCCGCGTATGCCTGTGATTACGACGATAGGTCGGGCAGATACCGGAATCGAACTCATTGGCGACTACTACGCGGAATCCCGCCTTCTCGAATCCAAGATCCATTCCTCCCGCACCCGCGAACAGGGAGATTAGGTTCAGGTTCTTCATTTCATGTATCACATTTTCTTCGCGATGCGCACCCGTCACCGCGAAGGCCGTCTTCCTACATGAAAAGAGCGCATTTCCTGTTCATGTACTTCAGCAAGCCCGACCAAAGGCCTATGGGAATACATGAAGAGAAAATGCGCCCAGACGGGCGCATCTCCACTTACATGCTGTTCCCAAAGTAAATATTGGTCGTATTTGCTGAAACAGCGTGTAGCGTTGATGCTACAAAGATTATGCGGTCGCGGGGTGGGCCACGGCAAGTTGCCGCATCAGTTCCCGACCTATGGACCCTTCGGAGAACCGAAAGGCGATATGGATTATATCAAAACCCGATGGGGTTGTGGGTGTGGGAAACGGGAGATTGGGAGATTGCGGGGAGGAGATTGGGGAAAAATCGGTCGCGACAAGCGCGACCCTCCCGAGACGGGCGGGAAGATGAAGGAGAAGAAAGGATGCGAAGTCGTGTGTAGGCACTCCAAAAAACATTCTCCGTGTCTTCGTGCCTCCGCGCGCTCCGTGTTAACCGACCGGAGGTTGGGCGCGAAATTGAGTTTCCACCACCGAACATACGGAACCACCGTACATACGAAACCACCGTTCGGACGCCACGCGCCGAGGGCGGCGCGGGTACATCGCGCGCCACCCCACCTAGCGCACACCGTTCCGAAGCGAAATCTCACAATTCCACTTTTACAAATGAGATTTCCATGCGTAAGAAAGTCTGTACATCGTGCGGGTATCACAACTCATGAATCTGACGAAAAACAATGACAACGTAACGATATACTTCATCTATAAAAATAAATCCCATACGTCAACCCTCTCATCCAGAATGTGGGATTTCGCTTCGGAACGTTCCGATGTGAAATCCTGTACGTTCAAGAAGATGTGATGGGAACGTAATGGGAATGTGGCGGGAATGTGATCGGGATGTGACCGGAACGTGGCCGGAATGTGCGAAGCACATACTTCCCCGGCCTCCTTCCGTGTCGCCCGAAGGACGTTTCCGTGTGTTCTGTGGTTCTGGACGAGGTGGGGGGTGGTAGAGGGGGAGGAGAAGGAAGGGGTAGAAGGAGAAGGGGTGGACGTGAACATGCACAGTATGACCAAACGGTCGCGACAAGCGCGACCCTCCCGGCTATCGGACGTGACATGTTCGGACGCCACGCGCCGAGGGCGGCGCGGGTACATCGCGCGCCGGGCCGCTTTTCGGAAATCGCGCGCCGGGCTGCACAGAAGCGCCGGGGCGCTTATCTGGGATTCCGCGCCGAGGCGTTCGTCAGAACCAGATCGAGAAGCGGACGGAGCCGTCCGCGTAGGGGTCGTCGCCCGCGCTCTGGTAGTCGCATGCGCGCGTGCGGATCGTCGGCGCGCCGGGCTTCGTGAGTTCGACGTCCCACGCGCCCCACACGTCTTCGCACGCAACCGGCGTCACCTTCACGGCATAGCCCTGTCCGCGCACGGTGGCAAGGTCCATCAGCTCCGCATGCGTCGCACCCGTCCGGCGGCTCTTCGCGAGGAGGAGCGGCCCCACCATGACCGTCGCCGCCGGGGTCGCGCGGTAGGAATCGCGGAGCGGGCTCCGGGCCGGCTGTTCGCGGCAGAGGTAGCGCGCGTAGTGCCAGCCCTCCTTCTTCGCGACGGTTGTATCGGGTCCGTCGAGGAGGCGCGGGTTCATGTCGAACGTAAGGCGCCAGACGCCCTTCTCCGACTGGGCGACGTCCAGTTTCGGACACCACGCCGGCGTGCGGAAGACGACCTTCGCCGCCGGGTCCGACACCTTCACCGTGACGACGTTTCCGACCGGGTAGTTGCCCGAGATCGCGAAGTCCACCCCGTCGAGCGTGGCCGTCGCGTCCTGGTAGAAGTTGACGTGGAAGACGCCCGCCCGGTCGCGCGTGACCGTGCCCTCCGCCATGTCCATGAACGTGCGCGGCACGTTGTTGACGCAGCAGTGGTTGTAGGCGTAGCCGCACTGGCGGTCGGTCTCGTGGCAGGCCGTGCCGCGCACCGCGAACGCGCCCCACGTGCCGTCGCGGTAGACGCCGGCGAGGAAGGCGTTGAAGTAGGCGAGCTCGATCGCGTCGCAGTAGCGCGCATCGCCCGTCATCAGGTAGAGGTCGAGGCTGAGGCGGATCCAGTGGATCGTGTCGCACACCTCCGTACTGGCGTTCGGCTGGGTTGCCGCGCCGTAGAACTGGTCCACGTAGCCGACGTCGCCGAGGACGTTCAGTTCCGTGCGCAGGAGGTTGTCGTAGATCTTCTTCACCGTCTCCAACGCGCGTGCGTCGCCCGTCAGGCGCGTGTATTCGAGGAGGCCGTCGAGGCAGCTCATCATCTCGTAGCTCTTCGCCCAGCGGTCCGGGTTCGGATACCAGGTGTACAGCGCGTCGGCGCGGTCGGCGTTGCGGAAGAAGTTCGGGCACGCGCCGTCCGCGCGGTCCCAGTCCGGCAGCATCTCCTTCGCGTAGTCGAGGTAGGCCTTCTTCCCCGTCTCGGCGTAGAGCATGAGGAGCGGCTTGAGGATCGACATCGAGGGGAGGCCCACCTTCTCGGGCTGGCCCGTCACGAAGAGCGGCAGGTCGAGGCGGTGCATCATCTCGATCCACTGGTCCATCTGGCGCTCGGTGGAGGCGAGGATCGCCTTGTCGCCCGTCGTCCTGTACGCCATCAGCATGGCCCAGATCGCGTACTTGCGGTTCCAGAGGTTCCAGACCGTGTTCCAGCCGTAGGCCTTCTGCATCGCGGGCTTCGCCGCCTCGGGGATCCAGACGTTCTCCTTGTCCGCATAGCTGCCGAGGTAGCCGTCGGGGTCCTGCAGCGCGATCATGCGGTGGCATTCCTCCGCCACGAACCGCATGAGCGCGGGATCCTGCAGGTAGTCCGCCACGCGCGCCGTGCCGAGCATGAGCTTGCCCCAGAACTCGCCGCGCCAGATGCCGCCCATCTTGCGGTCCGGCAGAACGGCCTTCTCGTCGTCGTCGCGGTCGCGGAACGCGCTGCGCGCCTCGCCGAAGACGTCGCGCTGCGCGGTCCTGTCGAGCATGCGCGCGCGGAAGAAGTTGTTCATCTTCCCGGCCGGCACGCCCCCGAGCTTCACGTCGCGCAAGGCGGCGCCCCGGTGCGCGTCGGGCCGCGCGAACGGCACGGCGGCCGCAGGTCCCTCCAGCGCCAACATCAGTGCGGTGGCTGCCGCGCACATTCCCAGAAACGGTCTCGTCATCTCGTATCTCTCCTTGTTCAATCCCAAACTTGGCTCACCCATGTTTCCAATGGAACGCAGGCGACAGGCGTCGCACGCAGAATTTCGACCGATTCGGTGTGGCTACGACGCCGCGTTCCGCGGCTACGCCACAACGCGAATCGGTCGAGTTTGCCATATGACGATTCTCGGACACTCTACAAAGTACACATCTCGGCAAAGACCGATTGTGGCGTAGCCCGGTATTCCGGGCGTTGTAGCCACATCGGTCTTTGCCAAATCTGCGTATGCGAAGCATCTGCGTTCCCTTCAAACCCTCCGGGAACCTCAGACCTTTGTCCAGCGGTTGCCGTTCTTCTGCGAGGCGACAACGGCCTCGACGAACCTCATGCCGCGCACGCCCGCCGTGACGTCGGGGAAGTCAAGCTCCAGGGCGCTCGGCTTCCGGCGCGCCGCACGGGCGCGGATCGTGTCGCAGAAGTTGAGGTAGTTGTCCGCAAACGCCTCCAGGAACGCCTCGGGGTGTCCGGCGGGCGTGCGCGTGCAGCGCGCGGCGGCGGGCGAGACCTCGGCGACGTAGGGGTTGCCGCGCTTCCAGGTCTCCTCGGGCGCGCCCGGCGCGAAGACGGAGAGGACGTGGGGATCCTCCTGCCGCCAGGCGAGCGCCTTCTTCTCGCCGTAGACGCGGATGCGCAGACCGTTCTCCTCCCCCGTCGAGATCTGGGAGGCGATCAGGACGCCCTTCGCGCCCTTCTCGAAGTGGACGAGCACGTTGCCGTCGTCGTCCAGCGCCCCGCCGACGAAGCTCGTCAGTTCGGCCAGCACCTCGCGGATCCTGAGGCCCGTCACGTACTCGGCGAGGTTCGCGGCGTGCGTGCCGATGTCGGCCATGCAGCCGCTGATGCCGCTCGTCTTCGGGTTCATGCGCCAGCGCAGGCGCTCCACCGTCGTCTTCTTCGGATCGACCCGGCGCATCCAGCCCTGCGGGTACTGGACGACGACCTTCGCGACGCGGCCGAGGTCGCCGCGCGCCACGAGGTCGCGCGCAAGCTTCACCATCGGATAGCCCACGTAGGTGTGCATCACGCCGAAGGTGAGGCGCGTCTTCTTCACGAGCGCCGCCAACTCCTCCGCCTCGGCGGCGGTCATCGTCATCGGCTTCTCGCACATCACGTTGAAGCCCGCCTCCAGGCACGCCTTCGCGATCGGGAAGTGGGTGAAGTTCGGCGTGCAGATGGCGACGAAGTCCAGGCGGTCCGCCTTCGGGCGCGCCGCCTCCGTCCGCACCAGCTCCTGCCACGTGTCGTAGACGCGCGCGGGGGAGAGGCCCAGCAGCCGCCCCTGCTCGCGTCCGCGCGCCGCGTCCACGTCGAACGCGCCCGCGACGAGCTCCACGCCGCCGTCGATCCGCACCGCCATGCGATGCACGTTCCCGATGAAGGCGCCGATTCCGCCGCCGACCATCGCCATCTTCAATTTTTCCATACCGAGACCATCCCTTGAGAATTAAGTGGTTAAGTAGTTAAGTAGTTAAGTAGTTAAGTGGTTAAGTGGTTAAGTGGTTAAGTGGTTATAGATTCGGCAATAAATAAAGTTGATTCTACCCAATGTGGAAATAACTCCGATTCGTGTGGCTCTCGCTACCGCTCCGCAGAATGCTTCTGCCAAAGGCAGCTGCATTCACACTTCACGACCATGGAAG
>CAKULR010000045.1 GCA_934667295.1 uncultured Kiritimatiellota bacterium | reverse complement strand
CCGCGCGCGAGGGCGGCGGCGATGTCCTTCTTCCCTTCCGCGTAGACGCACCCGCACACGGCGAGCAGACAGACCAGAATCGTCTTTTTCATCTTGAATCTCCTTCGGAGGATTGAACGCGCCGCCGGGGCGGAAGGTTCAGAAGAGCGGATCCTGCGTGAGGTTCACAGCGCCGTCCGGCGGGGCGGCGAACGCCTCGCCCGGCACCTCCATCACCTCCTCGGCCGTCGCGGCGTCGGCCTCGGCGGTCTCGGCGTCCTGCGCCTTCTGTCCGCGCGTGCCGGGCTTGCGGTCGCCGAAGCGCGTGCCCTGCTTGTAGAAGTTGAAGTCGACCTCGCCCGTCTCGCCGTTGCGGTTCTTCGCGACGTCCACGATCGCGAGGAGTTCGTCGTCGTGCCACTGGGCGGTCTTCGAGCGGCAGGGGCGGCGCAGCAGGAAGACCATGTCGGCGTCCTGCTCGATGGCGCCCGAGTCGCGCAGGTGCGAGAGCTTCGGCACCTCGTCCTTGTCGTCCCCCTTCTCGTTCGCGCGGGAGAGCTGCGAGAGCACGATCACCGGCACCTTGAGCTCCTTCGCCATCGCCTTGATCTGGCCCGAGATGCGGCTCGTCTCCAGCTGGCGGCCCTGGCGGGCGAACTCGCGGCAGTTCGCGAGCTGCAGGTAGTCGATCACGATGAGCTCGATGTTGTGCATCCGCTTCATGCGGCGCGCGCGCGCGCGCATGTCGGAGACGTCGATGGCGCTCGTGTCGTCGATGTAGATCGGCGCGCCGCGCAGGGTGCCCATCGCGCTCATCAGGCGCTGGCTCGCCTCGACGCGCTGGTCGTGGGTGAGGAGGCCACGCTGGAGGCGCCAGGTGTCCACGCCGGCGCGGCCCGCGAGCATGCGCTTGGCGAGGGATTCCGTGCTCATTTCGAGGGAGAACATCAGGACCGCGTGCGGACGGTTGTGCTCGCCCTTCATCGGCATGCCGTTGATGTCCTGCCCGAGCGCGATGCACTCGGCGATGTTCATCGCGAGCGAGGTCTTGCCGACGGACGGGCGGGCGGCGACGACGATCATGTCCCCCGCCTTGAGCCCCATGATCTTCTCGTCGAGGTACTTGAAGCCGGTGGGGAGGCCGTCGAACTGGTCGGCGCCGCCGTCGAAGAGGCGGTCCATCGCCTTGAACGTCGCCTCCACCGCCGTCTTCCAGTCCGCCCGCACCGTGGTGGACCCGCCGATTTCGAGGAAGTTCTTCTCGACCTCGCCGAGCAGGATGTCCGCGTTCGCGCTCTGCGTCTCGTCGAAGCACTTCGCCTCGGTCTCGCGGGCGCGCTGGATCATCGTGCGCAGCAGGTGCTTCTGCCGCACGATGTCGATGTAGTACTCGGCGTGCGCGCTCGTGGGCGTGTTGTCGACGAGGGCCTGGATGGCGGCGACGCCGCCCACGGCGTCGAGCCGCCCCGTCGCGCGCAGGCGGTCCGTCAGCGTCACCGCGTCGATGGGCGCGGAGGCGCCGCTCATCTCGCGGAAGGTCTCGTAGAGGATGCGGTTGCGGGGCTCGTAGAAGGATTCGGGCGTGAGCCCGCGCGCCAGACAGAGGTCCAGCACGCGGGCGTCTTCGCCGAACTGGGTGTCGAGCAGGATCGAACCGATGATGCCCCGCTCGGCCTCCGCGCTGTGAGGAGGCGTCTTCAGTTCGTCCGCCACGGCCCTACTCCCCGGCCTTGATGCGGTCCCAGGCCTTGTTGTAGAGCTCCTGCACCTCCGGCTTGTCCTGGAAGCCGCGCAGCACCTGTCCGCGCGCGATCTGCGCGTCGTCGAGGATGATCAGCCTGCGGTAGTCGGGTTCGAGCTGGTCGATGCCGGGCTTCACCGGGTTCGGTCCGCAGATGTACTCCATGTTGACCTTCGCGACGTCGCCCTCGTAGATGTAGTTGATGAAGGCGTAGGCGAGGTCCTTCCGGCGGGCGTCCTTCGCGATGACCATCTCGTCGAACGCGATCGTGAAGCCCTCCTTCGGCAGCGCGAAGCCGATGTCGTCGCGCGGGGCCATGCCCTCGTCCTCGTCTCCGACGATGATCTGCGTCGAGTCGGTCGAGTAGCCGTGGCCGATCCACGTCGCGCCGCTCGCGACCTCGGTCTTGTAGCTCTCGGCGTCGAACTTGCGCGAGTTCGCCTTCCACTTGAGCACTTCGGCGACGGCCGCGTCGATCTCCTTCGGATCCGTCGAGTTGATCGAGTGGCCGAGGCTCATGAGCCCGCCGCCGATCACCTCGCGGATGTCGTCGAGGAGCGTGAGGCGCCCCTTGAACGCGGGGTTCGCGAGCGCCTTCCAGCTCGCGACGTCCACGCCGGCGGGCACCTTCCCCTTCGCGTACATGAAGCCCGTGTAGGTGACGGCGTACGGCACGTTGTAGGCGAACGTGGGATCGATGATCTGGCGCGTGAAGGACGGGTCGAAGTTCTTCTTCACGTTCGGGCACTTCGCGTGGTCGATCTTCTCCAGCATGCCGTCCTTCGCCATCTGCGCGATCTGGTAGGAGCTGGGCATGAGGATGTCGTAGCCCGTGCCGCCGGCCTTGAGCTTCGCGTACATGGCCTCGTTCGAGTCGAACGTGTCGACGACGACCTTCACGCCGAGCGCCTTCTCGAAGCCCGCCAGCACGTCGGGGGCGATGTAGTCGCTCCACGTGTAGACGTGGAGTTCGCCGCCGTCCTTCCCGCCGTTCGGGGGCACGTATCCGCTCGCCTCCGCGGCCGCGCGGGCCTGGGCGGAGAGGTCCACGCCCTCCACGGTGGATTCGGACTGCGAGCAGCCCGCGACGAGGGCGCCCGCCGCGAGCGCGGCGGCGATGTTCCTGAGTTTCAGCGTTTTCATTCCGGTTTTCCTTTCAGTTTGGTTTGGTTCTTCGCGGTCAGCAGCTTGGAGAGTCCAACGAGCGTACACGTGAAGAGGAGCATCAGCGTCGAGAGCGCGAAGACCGAGGGCAGGTTCTTCGAGTGCTTCGTCATCGACGACACGTAGGTGGGGAAGGTGTTCGTGCCCGCGCCGTTGACGAACGAGGTGATCACCACGTCGTCGATGGAGAGGGTGAACGCGAGGAGGCCGCCCGCCACGATGCCGGGCAGGAGGATGGGCAGCTCCACGTGGAAGAACGTGTACCACGGCCCGGCGCCGAGGTCGTAGGCGGCCTCGGTGATGCGGTCGTCGAAGTCCTGCAGGCGCGCGAGGACGGTCATGACGACGTACGAGACGCAGAACGTGACGTGCGCGATGAGGATCGTCCAGAACCCGCATTCGACCTTCGCCGCGACGAAGAGCATCAGGAGCGAGATGCCGATGAGGATGTCCGGCATGATGAGCGGCGTGTAGACGAGGGCGTGGTGGATCGACTGCAGGCGGTCGCGCCAGCGGTGGAGGGCGAGCGCGGCCGTCGTCCCGAGCGCACACGAGACGAGCGTCGAGAGGCCCGCGATCGTGAGCGAGAGCCAGAAGCTCTGCAGCAGCGCCTTCACCGCGTGGTGCCCCGCGAAGAGCTGCCGGTACCACTTGCCCGTGAACCCGGCGAAGGCGCCGTTCGCGTCGAAGAAGCTCATCGAGATGCCGTTCGGCACGAACCCGTAGACGACGACGAGCAGGATCGGCACGTAGAGGAACGCGAGCACGCAGCCGAGCACCGCGACCGAGAACATCGAGCGCTTCATGCCTCACTCCCTCCCTCGGCCGTCACGACGAGCCGCGCGGTCTGCGCCTCCAGGCGCCTGCGCCCGCGCACGTCCTGCCGCCGCTTCCACCACATCGCGAGCCCGAGCGGAATCAGCACCGAGACGGCCATCAGCACCGCGAGCGCCGAGGCGTGCGGGATGTTGCGGTTCTGGATCGCGCGCATGAAGATCTTGTTGCCGATCAGCACGCAGTCCGTGCCGCCGAGCATCTGCGGGATCACGTACGAGCCGATCGCCGGGATGAACACCATCAGCACCGCCGAGATGATCCCCTGCTTCACGCCCGGCATGAAGATCTTGCGGAAGGCGTAGAAGTTCTTCGCCCCCAGGTCGCGCGCGGCCTCCAGGAGCGAGAAGTCGAACTTCTCCGCCGCCGTGTAGATCGGCATGATCGCGAACGGCAGGAAGGAGTAGACCGAGACGAGGACGACGGCCGCCTCCGAGTCGAGGAGCGTGGAGGTGGCCGGATCGACGCGCCCCGCCGACGCGGCGCCCAGCCACACGAGGAACTGCTGCACGAAGCCGGGCAGCCAGTCGAAGAGCCATTCGCGCACGCGCAGGAAGACGAGGTAGCAGGCCTGCAGCCAGCCGTCCGGGTGGAGCATCGTCTTCCACGCGAAGACCCGCACCACGAAGCTCGTCCAGAACGGCAGCATGATCGACCCCGCCACGATGGCCCTCCAGCGCGAATTCATGCGCGCGATCGCGTAGGCGCACGGCAGCGCGAGGACGATCGACCACACCGTCACCTCGAAGGAGATGCGGATCGTGTTCCACACGATGGCCGGATAGTCGGGGTCCACCAGCTCGCGCCACGTGGAGAACGACCAGTCGCCCACGCCGCCCGAGGCGTCGCGCCCGTGGAACGTGAACGCCAGCACGATCACGGCCGGGATCACGAAGAAGACGGCCAGCCAGACGAAGGACGGCAGCGTGAGCAGCCATTCGGCCTTCCGGGACCTCAGCGGATTGTCCATTTCGCTCCTCCCCCGCCGTTCAGTTCTCGGCGGCCACCATGTAGCCGTCGTCCGGATGCCACCACACGAACACCTCGTCGTTCCAGGTGATGGGCTCCTGGTCGAGGAGGAAGCGCGAATGCGGCTTCAGGGACTGGATCTGGAGCCCGGAGGACGTCACCCAGAACTTCGTGTAGACGCCCTGGTAGACGATGTCCTTCACCTTCGAGGGGAAGACGTTGATCGAGGCCCCCTTCTCGGGCGGCGGCGGCGTGAGGGTGACGCGGATCTTCTCGGGGCGCACCGAGAGGTCGATCTCCTGCCCCACAGAGAGCTTCCGGTCGTTGTACGCCTTGATCTGCGGGAAGCCCTCCACCTGGATGAAGCAGTAGTCGCCGTCCACCGAGACGATCTCGCCGTGGAAGAAGTTCGTGTCGCCGATGAAGGACGCGACGAAGCGCGAGGCCGGGGCCTCGTAGATCTGCGCCGGCCCCGCCAGCTGCTCGATCTTCCCCTTGTTGATGACGGCGATGCGGTCCGAGAGCGACATCGCCTCGCCCTGGTCGTGCGTCACGTAGAGGAACGTGATGCCCACCTGGTCGTGGATCGTGTCGAGCTCCAGCAGCATGTGCTGGCGCAGCTTGAGGTCGAGCGCGCCGAGCGGTTCGTCGAGGAGCAGCACCTGCGGACGGTCCACGAGCGCGCGCGCAATGGCGACGCGCTGCTTCTGCCCGCCGGAGAGCTGGTTCGGGTACTTCCAGGCATGGTCCGCCATGCGGATCATTTCGAGGATGTTGTCCACCGCCTCCTCGATCTCCGCCTTCGGCTTCTTCGCGAGCTTCAGCGAGAAGGCGATGTTGTCCCAGATCGTCATCGTCGGGAAGAGCGCGTAGTTCTGGAACACCGTGTGGACGCGGCGCTGGTTCGGGGCAAGGTCCGTGATGTCCCTGCCCTCCAGGTAGATGCGCCCCGAATCGGGACGCTCGAATCCGCCGAGCATGCGCAGCAGCGTCGTCTTGCCGCAGCCCGACGGACCCAGGAGCGAGAAGAACTCGCCCCTCTTGATGGAGAACGAAACGTCGTTGACCGCCGTGAGCGCGCCGAAGCGCTTCGTCACATGGTCAAAAACAAGGAATTCGCTTGCCAACTCGCCTTTCTCCCTTCCATGGTGGACATAGGGGAAAGTATAGCAAACCCCCCTTGGATTTGAACCCCTAAATGCGAGAAATGTGCGAGGGCGCGGATTTCCCCGGGACGGTCAGAACTGACCGCGCCCACAGCATTTCTTGTACTTCTTCCCGCTGCCGCACGGGCACGGGTCGTTCCGGCCGACCATCGGCTGCGCGCCGTCTGCCCCCGCGCGCGGCGGCCGCTTCACCACGCGCACCTCGCGCCCGGAGACCTGCGACATCATCGAGGCGAAGACGTCCTCCATCTTCGCCTTCGGCTTCTCCTCCTCGGCGGCGGCGGGCTGGGGACGCGCCGGGGCGGCCGGCGCCTCGCGGGGCGCCTCCGTCCGCTCCTCCAGCGGCGCCTCGACCTCCTCGGCGTTCGTCCGCTGCGCGCGCGCGGCCTCGGCGGCGGCCATCATCCGGCGCACCGCAAGCTCCGTGTGCGCGCGGAACTCCATGTTCGCGACGCCGGACTTGATCGTGTTCATCAGGTTCTCGAACATGCCGAACGCCTCGCGCTTGTACTCGACGAGCGGGTCGCGCTGGCCGTAGGAGCGCAGGTTCACGCTGTGGCGCAGGTCGTCCATCGCCCGCAGGTAGTCCTGCCACTCGCGGTCGATGCACTGCAGGAAGACGCCGCGCTCCATGTGCGGCAGCACGCGCGGGTCCTCGCTCGCGCACTTCGCCTCGTAGGCGTCCTGGATGAGCCTGAAGACGAACTCGCCCGCCTTCCCGGGCTCGCCGAGGAACGGCTTGAGTTCCTCGGGCGTGACGAGGACGGGGAACGTGACGCCGAGCCAGGCCAGGAACTCCTCCACGCCGCTCCCCTTCGGGTCCGCCAGGAAACGCTCGCACTGCATGAGCACGATGTCGTTGAACACGTCGAGGATCGTGCCGTGGACGACCTCGGGCGTCCCCTGCAGGATCGTGCCGCGCAGCTCGTAGACGATCGCGCGCTGCTTGTTCATCACGTCGTCGTATTCGAGCGTGCGTTTGCGGATCGCGAAGTTCTGCTGCGCGACGCGGCGCTGGGCGGTCTCCACCGACTTGTTCAGCCAGCGGTGCTCCATCACCTCGCCCTCCTTCATGCCGAGGCGCTGCATGATGCCCGAGATCTTCTGCGAGCCGAAGAGGCGCATGAGGTTGTCCTCAAGCGAGATGTAGAACTGCGACCCGCCGGGATCGCCCTGGCGCGAGCAGCGGCCGCGCAGCTGGCGGTCGATGCGGCGCGACTCGTGGCGCTCCGAGCCGATCACGTAGAGGCCCTGCGGATGGGCTTCGAGCACCTTCTGGATCGTGTCCTTCGTGCCGGGCAGCCTGTCCTTCAGGGAGAGGTTGCTCTTCACGACCTCCGGCGGCAGCGTCACGACGCCGGGCCCGAGCTTGATGTCCGTACCGCGGCCGGCCATGTTCGTCGCGATCGTGACGGCCCCCGGCTGGCCCGCGAGCATCACAATCTCGGCCTCGCGCGCGTGGTTCTTCGCGTTCAGCACCTCGTGCGGGATCTTCGCGACGGTGAGGAGGCGGGAGAGGACTTCGGACGTATCGACCGTCACGGTGCCGAGCAGCACGGGCTGGCCGAGCTTGTGGCGCTTCTGCACCTCGGCGATGATGGCCTTGTACTTCTCGCGCTGCGTGCGGTAGATCTGGTCGTTGCCGTCGATGCGGCGGATGGGGCGGTTCGTGGGGATCACCACGACGTCGAGCTTGTAGATGTCCTTGAACTCGCGCGCCTCGGTCTCGGCCGTGCCGGTCATGCCGGCGAGCTTCCCGTAGAGGCGGAAGTAGTTCTGGATCGTGATCGTCGCGAGCGTCTGCGACTCCTTCTCGATCTCCACGCCCTCCTTCGCCTCCACGGCCTGGTGGAGGCCGTCGCTCCAGCGGCGGCCGGGCAGGATGCGGCCCGTGAACTCGTCCACGATGTAGACGTGGTTGTCCTGCACCACGTAGTCGACGTCGCGCTCGTAGAGGCAGTAGGCGCGCAGCAGCTGGTTGATCACGTGGACGCGCGCGGAGCGCTCCATGAAGTCCGCCTGCAGCTCGCGCCGGCGCTCGGCCTTCGCCTCCGGGTCCATCTCCTTGTCGCCGTCGAGCTGGCTCAGCGCGCCGGGCAGGTCGGGGATCACGAACGTCTCGGGGTCCTTCGGGTTCATCCGCTCGCAGCCCTTGTCCGTCAGCGCGACCTCGCGCGAGCGCTCGTCGATCGTGAAGTAGAGCTCGGCCTTGAGGGCGCGCCCCTCGTCGCGGTGCATCTCCGAGAGCATCTGCATCTCCACGTCCTCGTGGAGCTTGCGGATCGCGGCGTCCTCGTACATGTGGAGCATCTGCTTGTGCTTCGGCATCGAGTGGTAGACCTGGTAGAGCCTGCACTTGCAGCCCCACTCGTCGCCGGCGGCGAGGCACTTCTTCGCGGCGGCGATCAGCTCGTTGCACTGCTGGGTCTGGACGCGCACGATGCCCGCCACGAGCGGGTTCATCGCGATGTACTGCCCGCTCGTCGAGACCGTCGCCGGGCCCGAGATGATGAGCGGCGTGCGCGCCTCGTCGATGAGGATGGAGTCCACCTCGTCCACGATGGCGAAGTTGTGCCCGTTCTGCACCACCTGCTCGGGCTGCACGGCCATGCCGTTGTCGCGCAGGTAGTCGAAGCCGAACTCGCTGTTCGTGCCGTAGGTGATGTCGCACAGGTACTGCGCCCGGCGCTCGGCCGAGTCCATCGTGTTCTGGATGCAGCCCACCGTGAGGCCGAGGTACTTGTAGAGATGGCCCATCCACGTCGCGTCGCGCAGGGCGAGGTAGTCGTTCACCGTCACGAGCTGCACGTTCTTCCCGGCGAGGGCGTTCAGGTAGAGCGGCAGCGTCGCGACGAGCGTCTTGCCCTCGCCCGTCTGCATCTCGGCGATCTTGCCCTGATGCAGGACGATGCCGCCGACGAGCTGGCAGTCGAACGGCACCATGTCCCACGTCAGCACGTGGCCGCACACCTCCTCGGTCGTGCCCACGAGGTGGCGGCAGGCGTTCTTGACGAGCGCGAACGCCTCCGGCAGGATGTGGTCGAGCGTTTCGCCCTCCGCCACGCGCTTCTTGAACGCCGCCGTCATGCGCGGGAAGTCTTCGTCTGTGAAGTTCTTCGCCTGGTACTCCGCCTCGATGCGGTTGATCTCCGCGACGATTGGCTTGATGCGCTTCAGGTCGCGCGCGTTCTTCGTTCCGAAAATCTTCTTGAGGATGTCCATGTCTCGTGCCTTGGTAAACGGTAAGCGGTCAGTGGAATGTCAGCGGACGCGCAGGAGGAAGAAGTTCTTCTTGCCGCTCCGGAGCACCGCCACGCGGCCCTCCACGAGGTCCCCCTCCGCGAAGGCGCGCGCCGCGTCCGCCTTCGCACCGTTGAGCGAGAGCCCGCCCTGCTGCGCCATCCGGCGCGCCTCGCCGTTCGACTTGAACATGCCCGCCAGGGCGGCCACCGCCCAGACGCTCTTGCCCACGACGTCCGCCCGCGCGAGCTCGGCGCTCTTCACGTCCTTGAAGATCGTCTCCAGCTCGGCCGCGCCCTTCCCGGCGACGTCCCCGCCGAAGAGCGCCTGCGTCGCGCCGCGCGCGGTCTCCAGCCCCGCCGCGCCGTGGACGAGCGTCGTCACCTCCTCGGCGAGCGCCTTCTGCGGGATGCGCGCCTCGGGGTTCGCCTTCATCTGCCGCTCCAGCTCGGCGATCTCGTCGAGCGGACGGAGCGAGAAGACCTTCAGGTAGCGGATCACGTCCTCGTCGGCGGAGCGCAGGAAGAACTGGTACCAGTCGTACACGGAGGTCTTCTCCGCGCTCATGAACATGGCGTTCCCCTCGCTCTTGCCGAACTTCTTCCCCGACCCGTCGAGGAGGAGCGGGAACGTGAGGCCGTAGACGGGGCGCCCGCGCATCTTGCGCACGAGGTCCGTGCCCGCCGTGATGTTGCCCCACTGGTCCGCGCCGCCCACCTCCATCGTGCAGCCGTAGGTGTCGTAGAGGTGCAGGAAGTCGTTCCCCTGCAGGATCTGGTAGCTGAACTCGGTGAACGTGAGCGCGCCCTCGCTCGCCTCCAGGCGCTTCTTCACGCTCTCCTTCGCGAGCATCTGCGGCACGCGGAAGTTGATCGCGACGTCGCGCAGGAACGCGATCGCGCTCAGGCCCGAGTACCACTCGTAGTTGTCCACCATCCGCGCCGCGTTGGGTCCGTCGAAGTCGAGGATGCGCGCCAGGTTCTCGCGGATGCCCTTCTTGTTCTCCGCCACCTGCTCGACCGTGAGCATGTTACGCTCCGCGCTCTTGCCGCTCGGGTCGCCGATGAGGCCCGTCGCGCCGCCCACGAGGGCGATCACGTGGTGCCCCGCGAGCTGCAGGCGGCGCAGCGTCATGATGGAGACGAGGTTGCCCGCCTGCAGCGAACTCGCCGACGGATCGAAGCCGCAGTAGATCGGCTGCGGCGTCTCCAGCATCTGCTCGAGTTCGGGGTCCGACACGGACTGCACGAGCCCGCGCGCCACCAGTTCCTGAAACAGCGTCATTTCTTTCCTTTTTACA
>CAKULR010000044.1 GCA_934667295.1 uncultured Kiritimatiellota bacterium | reverse complement strand
GTCCTCTACGTGGCGGCGGATCCGGTGGCGTTCCTGATGGGGGCGGCCTTCGCGTGGGGCGTGATGGGGGGGACGTTCGCGTGCGCGCTGGTGGTGGCGTTTGCCGCCGTGCTGTTCGCGCTGCGCCCTGCGCTCGCGGTGCGTCCGCTCGACGCGCTGGAGGAGCGTCCGCACCGCCGTCGGCGCGGCATGGCGGTGGCCTTCGCGTGCGGATTCGCGGCATTCATCGCGGTGGAGGTGTGGGGGGCTTCCCTGATGCGGGGGTTCGTGCCGAGCATGGAGTGGCCGGACGCCATCGTCTCGATCCTGCCCGAGGGGGTGAGCGCGTTCGACATCGGGAAACTGCGTACGCTGCCGGGGGTGAAGCGGATTTCCGAGCTGTGTCCGCTCCAGCTCGACTTCGATCCCGAGGAGGAGATGCCGATGTGGGGCGGACGCGGCGGGCCGGGTGGGGGACCGAGGCGGAAGCCCTGCCGGAACGCGCTCTTCCTCGCGGCGGAATGGTTGCCGGAGTTCCGGTTCGTGGAGGGGACGTGGGAGGCGGCCGAGCGGGCGATCCGCTCCTCCGACGCCTGCGTGATCGCGGAGATGATCAGCCGCGCGCGGAACCTGCACGTGGGGGACACGTTGCGCGTGGCGTTGCCGGGACGTGGACCCAGGACCGTGGCCGAGCTGCCGATTGCCGGCGTCATCGACCTCAACTGGCACATGGTGACGAGCCGGGGCCTCGTGCGGGGGCTCAACGGCGCGCCCGGCATGACGGACGGCACGGTCTTCGTCTCCTTCGACACGCTTGAATCGCTCGATCCGCGTCCGGCGGCGGCGGTGAAGATGACGCACCTGTGGGTCGAATACGACCCCGCGTTCCTGAAGGAGAAGGGCGTCTTCCCGGCCGGACGCGCCGTCGAGGCCGAGATCGCGAAGGCCCTCGGCCTCGCGGGGGACCAGCCGTCCTCCACCGTCCGCCTGCACGCCCGCGACGAGATCGCGGACGGCACGCTTGCGCATGGTTCCGACCTGATCGGGCAGATCGCGCGCGTTCCCTTCGTCTTCCTCGCGATCCTCGCGCTCGGCTTCATCGCGATGCTCGTGGCGGACGCCGATGCCGCGAAGCGCGAATTCGCCGTTCTGCGCGCGGTGGGCGCCACGCGCGGCCAGCTCGCGGCGCGCCTCGTGCGGGGGGCGCTGCGGACGGCGTTCTGGGGCATCGTGTTCGGTCTTCCCGTCGGTGCGGCGGTCGGATGGCTGACGTCGATCAAGACGGGGAGCGTCTGGCCCGGCATGCCGCACTATTTCGCGGTGCCGTGGACGGTCGTCGCCGAGGGAACGGCCGGCGCGCTCGTCTTCGTGCTGCTCGTCGCCCTCCCCACCTCGCTCGTCCTGATCGCCCGCGAAAGCCGCCGCATTTGACATTCGTGTTTTGAAATGCTAAGATAACCCCATCAATCGGAAACGTGGATGCGGGCGTATCCGTCGCGTTTCGTCCCTGTTCGGGAGGGACGGGCTTGTCCCGTCCGCACGCGCGATGTTTTCGCAGCTGCTTCTGACGTTTGCGTAAAAAAAGAACGTTTTCGGGCTTCCCTTCGCGGCGGAAGGATGATATACTTCCGCACGACATGGAAACGGAAGGATATAGAACGGTCGTTGAAGTTGCGGAAGGATGGGGCGTCACGCCCCGTCGGGTCCGGGACTTCTGTTCCGCCGGAAGGATTCCCGGCGCGAAGACGGCCGGAAGGTCCTGGCTGATTCCAGAGGATGCCATGAAGCCGGTGGACGGGCGGTCCGTTCGCGGCGGCGGCATGGCGAAGCAAGGTCCGGAGACGATGGAAATGCAGAATCGGAACATGATGAACTACTGTCCAGACATCAAGGTCTTCGACGCGACGATGCGCGACGGCGGTCTCGTGAACAATTTCGGGTTCACGGACGAGTTCGTGCGCGACCTCTATCGGGCGAATCTCGCGGCGGGCGTGGACTACATGGAGTTCGGCTACCGGGCCTCCAAGAACATGTTCAAGGTCTCGGACTTCGGCAAGTGGAAGTTTTCGGACGAGGAGGACATCCGCGCCGTCGTGGGCGAGAACAAGACGCCGCTCAAGATCGCGGTGATGGCGGATGCGGGGCGCTGCGACTACAAGACGGACATCCTTCCGAAGAAGGACAGCGTGGTGGACGTGATCCGCGTCGCGTGCTACATCCACCAGATCCCGCTCGCCATCGACATGATCGAGGACGCGAAGGCGAAAGGCTACGAGGTGACGTGCAACCTCATGGCCGTCTCGAAGGTGCCGGGCGAAGACCTCGAAAAGGGCATCAAAATGATCGCCGCCTCGCCGGCGGACGTGCTCTACCTCGTCGATTCGTTCGGGTACTTCTGCCCCGAGCAGATCGCCGGCCTCGCGAAGAAGTACGTCGAGGCCATGCAGGGCAAGCAGACGGGCTTCCACGGCCACAACAACCAGCAGCTCGCCTTCGCGAACACGATCGAGTGCTGCCGCCACGGCGTGAACTACCTCGACGTGACCGTCAACGGCATGGGGCGCGGCGCGGGGAACTGCTTCTCGGAACAGTTGCTGAACTTCCTCAAGAACCCGAAGTACAGCGCGCTGCCGATCCTCGAATTCGTGCAGAAGCACATGCTCAAGATGAAGGCCGACGGGTGGAAGTGGGGCTACGACATCCCGTACCTGCTGACGGGGGTGATGAACTGCCACCCGCGCTCGGCCATCAAGTTCATTGCCGACAACCGCACGGACTACGTCAACTTCGCGCACGAGCTGACGGAGATGGACTGAGCGGGCGGAGGTACCGCCTACGCGGCGCCGGGCGGGCCTACGTCCGGCGCTTCTGCTTTCCGCTCACGTGGTCGAGGCGGAGCGCGTAGAGGCGCGTGGCGGGGAGGGAACGGGCGAGGGCCGCGTCGAAGCACGGCATGTTCGCGGGGGTGAACTTCTCGCAGAGCGCGCGCAGGGCGGCGATGCGCTCCGCCTCGTCCGTGACGCACACGAGGTCGCCCCAGGCCATGGCGCTCGCGTAGAAGGTGGTGAACTTGTCCGTGGCGGGGGCGACGTCCGTGTAGGCGCTGATCCAGCAGCGGGAATCGGCGGCGAGGGCGTCGATCTTGCGCCCGGCCGCCGCGCAGTGGAAGTAGAGGCGGTTGCCGAGGCAGACGGGCGAGACGGGGAAGCCGTAGGGGCCCTGCGGCGTGACGAGGCTCACCGTGGCGACTTCGGCGCGGGCGAGGACGGCAAGGGCCTCGTCGCGCGTGAGCGCGCGTTCGGCGCGGCGGAGGGGGAAGTCGGTGACGAGGAACCGCGCCATCTCCGCCGGAAGCAGGCGGGCGGCGTCGAGGTCCGCGAGGTCGTGCCATTCGAACGCGATCCAGTCCTCCCGCGCGGTGGCGGCGGTGCCTTCGGGGAGTGTCATGCGGTCGACGAGGTTGATTTCGGCATGGGGCTTGCCGTGCTGTTGGAACTGGTTCTCGACGACGCCCAGGAAGGCGCCCGCCGTCGCGTCGACGCCCATCTCCTCCCTCATTTCGCGCACGAGCGCCTGTCGGCCCGTTTCGCCGAACTCGATGTGCCCGCCGGGAAGATAGGTCGTCGCGCCGCCCTTTGCGCGGCAGAGGAGCACCTTGCCGTCCTGGATGCAGACGCCGCGGGCGATCGTCTCGATCCCCGCCAGTTCGTATTCGGGAAAGTCCATAACGGGTGAGAGTATAGCACAAGTACGGACGTCCGGCACGCGAAGTACCCGCGCCGCCCTCGGCGCGTGGCGCTGAAACGGATCACTCCGTGTGTTCGCTTACGGGAGGGTCGCGCTCCTGCGCGACCGTTCGGACGCCACGCGCCGAGGGCGGCGTGGGTACTTCGCGTGCCGAGCCGTCTGATCTTACCGCGTGGTCGTGTATGCTTTGTGGGCGAAATTTCAGGTACCGTGCAGGATTGGCGGTTATCGGCCCGGATGGGTGGAGGATTGTGGTATGCTTGGGGCCAAAGGAGACAAAAGGCGTTAGGTTGAGCCATGTGCATACCCAGTTCGGATAATTGAACGAGTAGACCGGTCGTGCGGAAAAACGTTCGCTCTTAGTCCGCTACGTTGACGATGCCGCGACACTTGGGATAGGCGGCGCAGCCGAAGAAGCGCCGTCCTGTCGATTTTGCGGTTCGCAACACCATCTCGCCGCCACAGCGCGGGCAACGCGGATGGTCGTCTGCTGAAACGCCGTGATGCCGAGCGTTGAGATTCACGACGTGCGCCTCCTTCGTGTCATCTGACAGTGTTCCCTGCCACTCGGAAATGGCCAGGGCGATTTCTGGAATCTGAGCGGACTTGATCAGGTGATTCCTGAACTGCTTGATGTACGGTACCAATTCGTCCGCAAGAACAACGCCCTCGGGGCGGTCCGTCTTGAACGTAGAGCCGCCGACGAACACGACTACGCCACGCACGTAATCGCGGTCAATGCCCAGGTTGTCGGCGATTGCGCAGACGTGAAGGTAGTTCTGCCGGGTCGGATTCTGGAACGTGCTTTTCTTGTGATAGATTGTCTGCGTCCAGACCTTGGCGTCTGCCTCGGCGAAAATCCACCCCGAATAGTTCTTCGTCTCGACCACAAAGATTCCGTATGGGCTTACGATGATATGGTCAATCTGCGTTGTCGTTCCGTTCGGCAACGGCAAGTAGACGTCGTTCAGCACAACATACTTCTCCGGCAGTCCCGTTTGCAGTTTCCGCGCAACAATCTTCTCGCCGCGTTTGCCTTTCACCCTCGGTGAATTGAGAATTGCCACCAGAATCCGAACGGCAAAGATCAACACGACCGGCAACCACGCCACAGAGAGGATGTTGCCTAGAACGTTCATTTCACCATACCTCCGTACATTGTTTTTCTGTCACAGTCTGATCCGCTTCTCATCTGAGCTGGACAGGGTCAGATTGATGCAAACCGTACGTTGCAATATCCCAAGTTCAGTTCCATTTGCGTTGAGAACGGGAGAGGCGTCCCAGACTCCAAAATCGTTTTCTATGCACCGCCTGGCAAGGCATTTACCAATCGAATCAAATGAGTTCGGATTTTCTGGCACCCGATCTCCCCATGCCGACCCGATCTGTTTCAGGTCTTCAGATTGACGGCAAATACCGAGGATGTGAATTCTGTCTCGGTACGGTATGAGATTCATTTCTTCCAGCAGGCGTTCTATCTGAGAGATTCTCGCACCTGCGGGGTTGGCCTCATGGCCAAATTGCGGCGCATCCGGATCGACGTCAAAATCTACGACAAGCAAAATATGGCGTTTCGGGAAACGTGGAAGATTGAGGTTGCCAATGGCATCGACGGCACCTGCCCAGCCGTGATGTCGACGCACCTTTCCGCACCCTTTTCTGACGTGGATTGTTGTCCACCGTTGATTCTGAAAACGGTTCATGCCGGCGTGAAAACCCGACACGACATCCTGAAGGTTCTTGTCTTCGGGAATGACGAACAACTCCCAGTTCCTCATTGTCAGCCCTCCAGATCGCCAGTCAGGAGCAGTGTTTCCTTCTCACCCTCAAGTTCCATGTCCTTCTTGCGTTGTGCCACGCTCTGCATCGGGAGAGTCGGTTCGAGATGCGAGTTACGCATCAAGTGGAACACATTCTCGTCCGTGAACTTTGAGATGGCCTCGTCGCTATGGGATGTGATGATCAACTGTCCCCTCGCGGCAAAACAATGCCGTAGGGACGCCATGACGCGGCCGATCTCGCTGAGGGAAAGGTAATTGTCCGGCTCGTCCCAGAAACAGAGAATCGGGCGGTCGCGGCAATCGTTAACAGCCATGACGGCGGCGGCAAGGAAGAATATCTTTTCGCCACTGGAAAGCCAGCTAAATGGAATGTCGATGCTTTCCTTCGCCTTGAAGCGAATCAAGAGTCTTGAACCGTTGGCCTTGAATCCCGCAAAGTCTTGCAACGGACGCGATTCTTTCAGCCACGTCTTCATGTTGTCGTAGACATCAGGGAGTTCCGCATACTGGCAGCACAGCCAATCCTCGAAGTTGGCGCATCGAGGTTGCAGATTGTGTGCCTCGTCAACCGCCATACTGTCTCCCATGTCATCGGGAATCGGTCGAAGGACAAGAATGTCGGACAGAAAAGACCTGACTTCTTTTACGGCATTGGTCGTTGCACCGTCTTGAATGAATATTCTGGGCAACACGAACTCGTGCCAGTCGTTCGTGAAGTGCGACTGGCTTCCCGAACGGTTCACGAGATTCACTTGTGCGCGGTCTCGGCTTAAGATTTTCTCGCCGTTTGCGGCAAGGGTCTCTTCCGCCACGCGTAACTTCCTGAATCCGTCGGGAAGTTCCAGTGCGAAACCATAGGTGTAACACATGGCACCAATCTGGAACGATGCCTCGATCCTCAGCATTTCCCTGGGCGAAGCATGCCAGAAGTCCCTGACGCCGATCAGCTCTTCCACGATCGCCGTTCCGGAACCAATGCGGCGCAGAACGTCAAATACGCAGGAAAGGGTTGTTTTGCCCGAACCGTTCTGGCCAATAATCGCCGCTTCATGAATTTTCCCAAAGTCGAACTCGAAGTTTTGGAAACACTTGTAATTGTGAATGTAGATGCGTGTCAACATGGTGTTGGTCCTGGTATTCGGTCTGACCGTTTCTTGCTTTCCCGCCGTTTAAAGGCATGGTACTCTTTCGGCGAAGAGGAGGACATTATAGCATTATTTGCGTGAACGACCCAATGATAAAGGGGATTGAGGACCTGAATTATCGGCCCAAATAAAAATCTACTTTTACGGTAGACAAACGGACGGAGGGTGTGGTATACTATGCGCGTTTCCTACCAAAAAGGTAGACTTAAAGGAAAGGCGGTAACTGAAATGGCACGAATCTATAAAAACATTCTGGAGAAGGTCGGTGGCACGCCGCTGGTGGAGCTGTCGGACCGGACGAACAAGGGCGGGGCGAAGGTACTCGTGAAGGTCGAGTTCTTCAACCCGGGCGGCAGCGTGAAGGACCGCATTGCGGCGGCGATGATCGCGGCGGCGGAGAAGGACGGCACGCTCAAGCCGGGCGCGACGATCATCGAGCCGACGAGCGGCAACACCGGCGTGGGGCTCGCGCTCGTCTCGGCGGTGAAGGGGTACCACCTCATCCTCACGATGCCCGAGACGATGTCCATCGAGCGCCGCAAGCTCGCGGCCGCGTATGGCGCGGAAATCGTGCTCACGCCGGGCTCCGAGGGCATGAAGGGGGCGATCGCGAAGGCGAACGAGCTGAAGGCGGCGACACCGGGCGCGGTGATCCTGCAGCAGGTCGAGAACCCGGCCAACCCCGCGCAGCACGCGGCGACGACGGGTCCGGAGATCTACGCGGACACGGACGGCGCGGTCGACGTGTTCGTGGCGGGCGTCGGGACGGGCGGCACGCTCTCGGGCGTGGGGCACTACCTGAAGGCGCAGAAGCCCGGCGTGAAGGTGTTCGCCGTCGAGCCGGACACGAGCCCGGTGCTGTCGCAGGGCAAGGCGGGTCCGCACAAGATCCAGGGCATCGGCGCGGGATTCGTCCCGAAGACGCTCGACACGGCGGTCTACGACGGCGTGATCCCGGTCTCGGCCGAGAACGCGGGCAAGACGGCGCGGGCGCTTGCGGCGCAGGAAGGCCTGCTCGTCGGCATCTCGTCCGGCGCGGCGGCCTACGCGGCGCTGGAGCTCGCGAAGAAGCCCGAGAACGCGGGCAAGACGATCGTCGCGCTGCTGCCGGACACGGGCGAGCGCTACCTCTCGACCTGGCTGTTCGAGTAGGGTCCGCATGACCCTGCAGCAGCTGAAGTACGCGGACGCCGTGGCGTCCTGCGGCAGCCTGAGCGAGGCGGCGCGGCGTCTCTTCGTCACGCAGCCCACGCTCACCGAGTCGATCCGCACCCTCGAAGAGGAGCTGCGGATCGCCCTCTTCTCCCGCACGCGGCGCGGCGTGACCGTGACGCGCGAGGGGGAGGAGTTCCTGGCCTCGGCGCGCCAGATCCTCGACGACGCCGCGCGCATCCAGGCGAAGTACACGGGAAAGACCGTGCGCCTGCCGCAGTTCGCCGTGTCGTGCCAGCACTACGCCTTCGCGGTGGAGGCGTTCATCGAGGTGGTGAGGGCGCACGACGCGGACGCCTACGACTACACGCTCCGCGAGACGGTGACGAGCGAGATCATCGACGATGTGGCGCGGCACCGCAGCGAGGTGGGCGTGCTCTACCTCTCGAAGCGGAACCAGGCGGCGCTGACCCAGATCCTCAAGAAGGAGGAACTGGCGTTCGAGGAGCTGTTCGTCGCGCGGCCGCACGTGTTCCTCGCGCGGAAGCATCCCCTCGCGCGGGAGGCGGTGATCCGCCCGGACCAGCTCGACGCCTATCCGTTCATCACCTTCGAGCAGGGGAGCGAAAACGCGCTCTACTACGCGGAGGAGGTGATGCCCACGCTCGCGCGCAAGAAGAACATCCGCGTGCGCGACCGGGCGACGATGACGAACCTGTTCCTGGGCCTGGACGGCTTCACGGTCGCCTCGGGCGCCGTCTCGCGCCAGCTGAACGGTCCGGACGTGGTGGCGATTCCGCTCGACTTCGACGACGAAATCCGCGTGGGGCTCGTCCGCCGCGCGGCCGTGCCGCTCTCCCGCCTCGGAGCCGAGTACGCCGCCGCCCTCCGCGCCCGCGTGGCCGCGCTCTGAAAATTTTTTGAAATTTTCCAAAATTTCCAATTGACAGGGGGGGGGGGCACGGTTTATACTCGTTTTCGCTGGTTTCACAAGGACGTGGATTGCGCGTGCGCGATCTGAAACAACGAACGGCGAGGTAGGCTGTGGACAAGACGGGACGGACATGGACGCTCGGGCTTCTGGCCCTGGGAACGGTTCTGGCGGTACGGGCGGCGGATAATACGGGGCTGACGGATGACGGGCGCGTGGCGTGGCTGTCCTCCGTGACGGATGGCGTCTACAACGATGCCGCCAACTGGACGGGCGGCGAGCTGCCGGCCAACGGCAGCGACGGCAAGTACGGCGTCATCAACTTCCAGCAGAACGACGTCACGGTGCGCGCGCCGGCGGAGGGCCTGGTCGAGAACTCCGGCACCATCTTCGTCGGCACGGGCGCGGGTCGCCACACGCTGACGCTCGACACGCGCGGCACGTTCTGGCGGAAGACGGGCGTCAAGAGCATCAAAAACTGGTGGTGTTCGCCGTTTGCGGCCAACGTGGGCGGGCAGCACGTGTTCAACTTCGAGAACTGCGCCAACAACGTGGCGAACACGGACCCCGTCTGGGAATTTTCGGATGCGCTGTTCACCTGGACGTCCGAGGCCGCGACCCGCCAGACGTTCGACCTCTGGTCGGGCACGCTCACCTTCTCGAAGAGCCTCTACCTCGGCTCGAACGGCGGCACGGTGGACTTCTTCATCCACCCCGAGGCGCGGTTGGAGGCTTGGGCGGCGTTCCAGCAGCGCGGCAACGCACGCACGACGACGACGTTCCTCGGCGGGCGGCACACGCTCGCCGACCTCGTGCTCAAGGACCAGAACGCCGCCGTCGGGCGCACGTGGCTCGTCCTCACGAACGACGCGGCCGTGGCCGTGCGCGGCATACTCCAGCTGGGCGCGAAGAGCGACACGGGGAAGACCGGGTTCAGCCACGGTCTGCTCGACTTGTTCGGAACGTCCCGGATGGAGGTCACGAACACCGTCACCCTCGGCGCTGGTAACACGTCCTACACGAACCTGTGCAACCAGGGAACCCTCACGCTGCACGACGCGGCGACGTTCTACGCGCACAACTCGACGTATGTGGGGCACACGCAGTGTGCGACGGGCGTGGTGACGGTGGCGGGGAACGCCGCCTACCAGACGCGCAGCACGGCGTCCGGCGGGGCGAGCATCTACCTGGGCATGCTGTCCAACGCCGTCGGACACCTCGTCGTGCTGGACGACGGCCGCCTCGACTGCGGCGGCGTGCTGCGCCTTGGAGACGGTACGAATACGATGGGCGTGGTGACGGTGAAGGACCGCGGGCACGTGACGTGCGGCCTCCGAACGGGCAACTGGCTTACGCTCGCGACGGGCGGCGAATCCGCCTCCGGGCGGCTGGAGATGGCCGACGACGCCGTGTTGACGCTGGGCGATGCGGCGTGCGTGGAGATGACGCTTGGAAGCGCGACGGCGCGGGCGGAGATCGCCCTGTCGGGGCGGGCGCGCCTGGAGGGCGGCCAGTGGTCGTACGTGACGAACAAGTGCCCGACGGCGGGGGCGGCGGCGATCACGCTGGCGGACGAGGCCGTCCTGTCCATGCGGACGATCTCCGGCGCGATCCCGGAAACGGAGGAGGCGGGCCTTGCCCTGACGGCGGACGGCGGAACGCTCGTGGCGTCCGGCGTCGCCCCGCTCCCCGTTCCCTACCTCTCCGGTTGCCGCGCGACGCGGGGCGGACGCGGCCTTACGCTCGACACCGGGATGTACGACGTGGTGATCGACCAGGCGTTCACGGCGGCGGACGACGCGCCGGAGGCGACG
>CAKULR010000043.1 GCA_934667295.1 uncultured Kiritimatiellota bacterium | reverse complement strand
GCGCACGGCGGCGCGCAACGGGCTCATCATGTCGTGCGTCTTCTCCGCCGCGAGCATCTGCGCGCAGGCGGGCACGTTCTTCGCGTCGAGCGCGGCGCAGGCCTCGGCGGCGAAGATGACGAAGGCGTCGGGCGTCGACCAGGCCCAGCAGAACCTCTCGCTCCTCTCCGCGAAGAACGGCGCCGAGACGGGCGTGAACCTCACGAAGGCCGGCAAGTCGATGACGTCGGGCCAGCTGCAGGCCGCCGAGGCGAACTTCGCCAAGTCGAAGACGGCGAAGGCGACGCTCGACAACGCCGTCGAACAGCGCGAGGCCCACATCGAGGCGAGTGCCCGCTGCAAGGCGGCAACGGCCGAACTGGACGGGAAGATCGCGCCGAAGCAGGCCGAAGTCGACCGTCTCGCGGTCGAAGTCGAGACGCTGGAGACCGACATCGCGCAGTCGGGCGAGGCGCGCGCGGCGGCGGGGAGCGGGGGCGAATCGGCCCTCGACGCCGAACTGGCCGAGAAGAAGACCGCGCTGACCAAGGCGCAGGGCGAGCTGGACGGCCTCAAGGCGCAGCGCGAGGGCGCGCTGGAGGCGGCGGGGGCGACCGACGCGAAGCTCCAGGCCCTCAACGAGAAGGTGAAGACAGCGAACGACGCCTACGTGGACGCGCTCAACCTCGACCAGTCCCAGCTGGAGGCGAAGCTCGGCGCGAAGCGCCTCGAACTCACGCAGCTCGAACGCGCCCCCGTGGCGAACAAGGCCGAGATCAAGGCGGCGAAGGCGGAGATCGCGGACCTCGAACAACAGCGCACGTGGGGGCGCGCCTACGTGACCGACCAGAAGATGAAGGGCGGCTACACGGACTCGCTCGCCGCCGACATCGAGGCCGCCGAGCAGTCGTTCGGCAAGGCGACGAAGATGCTGGAGCACAACGCGGCCTACAAGGCGGCGGAGGCGAAGGCGCACGGCTGGCAGACGGCGGGCGAACTGCTGCGCCAGACGGGGCAGCTGCTCGACAGCGTGACGCAGGGCGTGACGGGGATGCAGCAGGCGGCGGCGACGGAGTACGAGGCGGCGGCGAAGACGGCGGAGGACGCGCGGGCGGAGTCGGACGACCTCGCCTCCAGCGCCCAGCAGCTCGTCCAGTCGGTCCTCGACCTCCTCCAGGCGATCCTCGCGGCGGAAAACCAGTCCATCAACCAGATCGTGGCCTAACCGATGAGTACCACCATCCAACCGCGCGACCTGGACCTCTCGATCTTCGGGACGGCCCAGGTCGACTACACCGTGGACGGCGTCGCGGGCTGCACCTACGACAAGGCCGTCGCGATGGCCGGGCTGCAGCGCGCGGTCGCGGTCGAAAGCGCGATCCCCGCCTACACGGCCGCCGTGCGGGCGCGCCAGCGGAAGCTGGAGGACCTCGGCCGGGCTCTTGCGGACATCTCCGCGACGCTCGCGAAGTTCGACGAGGACCACCGCAAGACGACGAGCGAGCAGGACATCGTGGGCGGCGCGGAGGCGTACAACCTCCTCGCGAAGTACGGCCTCACGAAGGACTACTTCAAGCCGAGCGCGACGCGCATCCAGTACCAGTACATCCAGAAGCTCCAGACCGACGTCCAGTACGCGCTCGACGTCACGAACAACGACATCCAGCAGGACGCCGTGTCGCTGCAGGGCTTCGTCTCGAAGCGCGACAGCGCCTACCAGATGGCGGTGAAGCTGCTGAACAAGGCGAGCCAGACGCGCGCGACGGGCATCCGGTACATCGGCTGAACGAGAAGGGAGAACGAACATGGCGATTGTGACAGACCTTGTGACGAACTCGAACCTCTCGGCGTGGGGGGTGAGTGGGGCGGAGTACATCATCAACGGCGAGAAGGTCAACTTCCAGGACCTCATGGTCGCGGTCACCGAGCAGCGGGCGGCGACGATCGAGAAGGAGGTCGAACCGATGTCCACGCGCATGACGAACCGCAACAAGCGGCTGGAGAGCCTGGGGAACGCGCTCTCGGACCTGAGCGGCATCGAGGCGTCGTTCAAGAGCGACGACGACGGCGGCACCTGGTCGCTCGACTACCTGAAGCAGCCGAGCGCGGCGACGCGGGCCGTGCTCGACTCCCTCGAAGGCGGTCTCTGGGGCTACGGGAAGTCCGGGAAGGGCGACGGCAAGGGGACGGAGGGCTACTACGTCACGAAGTCGAACTGCGAGAAGGCGATCCAGCTCATCAAGACGCAGATCGACAAGCTCAACAACGAGGCCTCGGCCGACATGACGCGCCTCCAGTCGCTCGTGGACCGGCGCGACGAGGCCTACTCCGCGGCGACGTCGCTCATGCAGAAGATCGCCGACACGACCTCCTCCCTCATCAAGAACCTGTAGGTGACGGCATGAGCGAAATCTACGTCGAACAGATCGGGACGAGCCGGTATGCGCCGGTGGACGTGAACGCCTACCAGTACAACGGCCTCACGGGGCTCAGCTTCGGGCAGCTGATCATGGCGGTGTGCTGTCGGCGGGCCTCGGCCATCGAGAGCCAGAGCGTCCTCAAGATGAACGAGCTCACGGCGACGACGGCGTGGCTGGAGGCGGTGTCGTCCGTCGCGCAGCAGATCTTCACGGCGACGAGCCTCGACGAGCCGGCGGACATCGCCGCGAGCGGCTACGTGTGCCGGAAGGCGGCGCGCGCGCCGACGCTGCGGGACTTCCTCGCGAACGAGTGCGGCGTGGACGCCGCCTACCTCACCATCGGCTCGGCGGACGCGCGCACGACGCTCTTCTCGCAGATCAAGGCCCTGATGGACAACGCGAGCCTCCAGTCGCAGCAGCAGACGATCGACCTGCAGTCGCTCGTGAGCCGCCGCGACGTGACGTACAACACCTCCGCCGCGACGGTGAAGGCGATCATGCAGTCCGCCCTCGCGATGGCGGCGGCAATCGGATAACCGGACAACCGGACAAGGAGACGGAACATGGCGACATTCGAGATCTCGTCGATCAACCTTTCGATGAAGGACGCGGGCGGCGACCCGCTGACCGCCAACGTGTACAGGCTGGAGGGCGTGCAGAACGCCGACGGCTCGCTGCGCGAGATGTCCATCGGCCAGCTCGTGATGGCGCTCTGCCTCTCCCGCGCGACGGAGATCGAGGCGAAGATCGTCGCGAAGATGGAGGCGATGGCCGCGAACTCGGCCGACCTCGAAAAGCTCACGGCGCTCGACCAGGACCTCGTCGAGTGGCTTGCCGCGAACGAGAACAACAAGAGCGCGATCTGGAACAAGTACGCCACCTACGCGGACGCGCTCAAGCTGATGGGGTATTCGACATCGCGCAGCTTCAGCTACGCGCAGGTCGAAACGCTCGTCTCGGACGTCGAGTCGAAGATGGACTCGCTCAACTCCGTCTCGCAGACGACGCTGATCGACATCCAGTCGCTCACCGCGACGCGCGACGACACCTACAACCTCGTCTCGAACGTCCTCAAGTCGCTCCAGACGGTCCTGATCGGCAACGTGAACAACCTCTAGGCGGAGGAAGGAAGATGACGGCAAGTCGGTTGATTGGCCTGTGCATGGGACTCGGGGCCGCCGTGGCGCTGGCCGACCCCGTTCCGGTCGCGACGCTGGACGAGACGGACATGTTTCCGTTCGTGCCCTCCTACGACGCGCCCTCGAACGTGGTGAACATGAGCCACCTGCTGGACGCGCCCGCCGGGAAGCACGGGCGCATCCGCGTGAAGGACGGCCATTTCGTCAACGACAAGGGCCGGGTGCGGTTCCACGCGACGAACCTGACCGGCCCCGCGAACTTCCCCACCCACGCGGAGGCGGAACGCCTCGCCGCGCGCCTCGCGCGCTTCGGCGTCAACTGCGTGCGCCTCCACTACTTCGACAGCAGCTACGGCACGTTCATGCTGCCGCAGGAGCCGGGCATCCTCGCGGAGGACTTCCGCACGCGCCGCCGCTTCGACCCCGAGCGCCGCGACCGGCAGGACTACCTGATCGCGCAGTTCAAGAAGCGCGGCATCTACGTGGACATGAACCTGCACGTGGCGCGCACGTTCGACGCGCGCGACGGCTTCGCGCCGGGCACCCCCTGGGCGAACAAGGGCGTGGACCAGTTCGACCCCCGTATCATCGCCGAGGAGAAGGCCTACGCGAAGGAACTGCTCGAACACGTCAACCCCTACACGGGCTTGAGCTACCTCAAGGACCCCGTCGTCGCCGTCGTGGAGCTCAACAACGAGGATGCGCTCTGGAACCAGTACCTCGGCGGCGGACTGGACAGCCTGGGGCAGCCCTACGCGACGGTCTTCAAAATCCTCTGGAACGACTGGCTCACCCGGAAGTACGCGACGGACGCGGCGCTGCACGCGGCGTGGAAGCTCACACACGTGCCGCCCGGGAAGGAGATGGTGGCGGAGGGCTGCTTCGACGGCGAAGTGAAGCCGGACGGGAAGACCTGGATCCTCGACCGGGGGAACGCACAGGCCGCCGTCGCCGCGCAGGACGGCGTCCTGCGCGTGAACGTCACCCGCAAGGGCGACGAATACTTCCCGAAGCTCTACCGCCGCGTCGCCGTGAAGAAGGACGTGCCCTACACGGTCACGTTCCGCATCCGCCGCGCGTCGGGCGGGGTGGGCGAGGTGGGCTTCGCCGTCGCGGACCGCCGGCACGGCTGGGCGTCGCTCGGCGTCCTGACGCGCCTTTCGCCGGGCGCGAAGTGGCAGACCCATTCCTTCTCGTTCTACGCGCCCGAGGACGTGGACGCGGCCGAGATCCAGTTCACGCGCTTCGGTGCGGGCGGCGTCTACGAGATCGACGACCTCTCGTTCCGGGTCGGGTGCGACTTCACGTCCCTCGACGGCCTCTCCCCCGCGAAGGGCGAGATCCCGATCGTCAAGGCGCGCGGGGCCGCGCCGATGCCGATGTTGCGCGACTTCTACCAGTTCCTCGTGGACACCGAGCGCGCCTACTGGACGGGCATGCAGCGCTACCTCCAGAAGGACCTCGGCCTGGAGGCGCCCGTGAGCGCCACGCAGCTCGGCTACTCGCCGCCGCACGTGCAGGCCGACCTCGACTTCGTGGACAACCATGCCTACTGGCTCCACCCGAGCATCGGGAAGGACTGGCAGATCGGCAACCGCGCGATGGTCAACGCGAAGGGCGGCTGCATCATCGGCCTTTCGGGAACGCGCGTCGCGGGGAAGCCCTACACGGTGAGCGAATACAACCACCCCTACCCGAACTTCTACGGCGCGGAGGGCCAGCCGATGCTGCGGGCCTACGGCGCGCTGCAGGGCTGGGACGGCGTCTTCGAGTATTCCTACAACAACCGCCAGAACGCGGAGCCGATCAACAACGAATACTTCTTCAGCCTCGCGGCGCGCAGCGACGTACTCGCGCACTTCCCCGCGTGTGCGGCGATCTACCTGCGCGGCGACGTGAAGGAAAGCGCGACGAAGTTCGTCGCGAACCTGCCCTACGAGGCGTACTTCGACCGCCTCTGCACGACCCGCGCCGTGAGCCAGGGCATCTCGCAGAGCCCGGAGCGTCTGCCCTGGTGGCTGGGGCTCGTCCACGGCGTGGCGGTGGACGTGACGGCGAAGAGCGCGCCGTGCGCGGTGAAGCCGCAGGATCCGGGCGCCGTCATCCTGAGCGACACGCGGGAACTGTGCTGGAACGTCGAGGATCCGAAGAACGGCTACTGGACGGTCGATACCGCGAACACGAAGCTCTTCACGGGCTTCCCGAAGGGGCGGACGATCGATCTGGGCGGGGTCAGGATCGCGGTCGGGAAGACGAAGCTCGGCTGGGCGACGGTCTCGCTCGTCTCGCACGACGCGACGGGCTTCGGCGAGACGGGGCGCCCGGCCTCGATCCTCCTCACGGCGACGGGCCTCTCGCACAACGGTGGGGCGAAGTTCACGGACCACGGCGGCGCATCGATCTCCTGCCGCGATGCGGACTGGGGTGCGGGCAAAACCGTATGCGAGGGCATCCGCGCAACGGTCACGCTGCCGGCACCCGCCGCGAAGACGCGCTGCTGGGCGCTCGACGAATCCGGCGCGCGCAAGGCCGCCGTACACGTCCGGGACGCCGGAGGCCGGGCGGAGGTGGCGCTCGACCCCTCCTACCGGACCGTCTGGTACGAACTCGACGTGCGGTGATCGCGGAGGGGCGTTTTTCATCTCGCGATGGAGGTGAAAAATGGTAGAATATCCGTCCATTCCATGAGACGGATAGGCGAGTTCCTGCGATCAACCTACGCGCCGTGGCTGTTTGCCGCGGTGCTGGCCGTCTGCGCCGCCGTCCTCGCGGTGTGGTTCGGGGGCCTGAACCAGGACGAAGGCTGGTATCTCTACGCGGCGCAGATGGTGCGGGCGGGGAAGCTGCCCTATCGGGACTTCTTCTACACGCAGGGGCCGACGATGCCGTTCGTCTACGCCGTCCTCGCGCCGGTCTGGGGCATGTCCTCGCCGCTCCACGGTCTGCTCGGCGGGCGCGTGGTGACGCTTCTCCTCGGTTTCCTCGCGACCTTCTGCGCGGTTGCCCTCGTCCGCCGGCTCGTGCCGCCGGACCGCCGTCCGCTCGCCGGGTTCGCCGTCTTCGCGCTGCTCGGCGGCAATCTCTACCACCTCTACTTCACGGCGATTCCGAAGACCTACGCGCTCGGGTCGCTCTTCCTGCTGGGCGGATTGCTGTTGATTGCCCACGGACTGTGCGGAGGCGCCCGGCGCGGTGTCGGGTCCGCGCTGCTCCTCGCCGCCGGCGGCTTCGCGCTTGCGTGCGCGACGGGGACGCGCATTTCGCTGCTGCTGATCCTGCCCGTGGTGGGGTGTACGCTGCTCGTCCGCTTCCGCGCGTTCCGCTGGAGCTTCCTCTGGTTCGGTCTCGGCGGTGTCGCGGGGCTTGCGCTGACCTACGGGTTCTTCGCGTGCGACCCGGCCTCGCTGCGGGGGCTCCTCGCGGCGCAGAACTACCATGCGGCCCGGGGCGGGTTCGATCCGTTCTTCGCGCTGGGGAGCGTGAGCCGCCTCGCGCGGGGGTATGCGGCGCTCGGCGTGGTGCTCTTCGCCGGGTGCGCGCTGTGGGCGCGGCGGCGGGACGGGGAAGATGGAGCCGCCGGACCGGCGTTCGAAGACGGACAGAGGGCGGACCTGTGGATGCTCGGCCACGGCTTCGCGGCGGTCTTCCTCCTCCAGCTCAGCGCGCCGTTCCCCTACGACGACTACCAGGTGCCGATCATGGGGATGCTGACCGTGCTGATCGTGGCGGGGTTCGCCCGGCGGGTCGCCGTCCCGCGCGCGGCCATGTGGTTCGTCGTCCTGGCCGTGGGGCTCGTCTCCTTCACGTCCCCGATGCTGCAGGAGTGGGCCACCTACAACCAGGACCGCTTCTGGAGCCAGAAGAAGGAAATGACCGAACTCGCGAAGCTGCGCCTGGTGGGGCGCGAGCTGCAGGCGCTCGATCCGCAGGGGACGACGCTCCTCACGCAGGACCTCTATCTGGCGGTCGAGACGGGGCGCACGGTGCCGCCGGGCCTGGAGATGGGGCCGTTCAGCTACTTCCCGGACATGAAGACGGAGGAGGCGCGCGCCGTCCACGTGCTGAACCGCGAGCTCATGACGCAGCTCCTTGTGTCCGCCCCCTGCACGGCCGCCGCCGCCAGCGGTTATGGGTTCGCGATCGCCGCGCCGACGTGCGCGCAGGTGCCGTTCGAGGAGCAGACGCGCTTCTTCGACCTCCTGAAGACGCGCTACGAACTGCGCAGCACCGAGCCGAACTTCGGGCAGAACGCGACGACGCTGCTCGTCCTGACGCGCCGCGCCGCGCAGGAGGGGGCGGAATGAACGGCGTCCCCCGCCATCTCGCCGTCATCATGGACGGCAACGGGCGCTGGGCCCTTGCGCGCGGGAAGCCGCGTCTTGCCGGGCACCGCGCGGGCGCGCAGACGCTGGAGCGCGTGCTTGCGTGGTGCGGCGAGGTGGGCGTGGAGATCCTGACGGTCTATGCGTTCTCCACGGAGAACTGGCGACGTCCGAAGGACGAGGTGGAGGGCCTGATGCGCCTGCTCGGCCTCTTCCTCCGCGACCGGCGCGCGAAGCTGCTGGAGGACCGCGTGCGCTTCCGCGTGATCGGCCGCCGCGACGACCTGCCGCCCGCGCTCCGGCGCCGCATCGCCGCGCTGGAGGCGGATACGGCGTCCTTCACGCGCCAGCTCGTCTTGGCGCTCTCCTACGGCGGACGTGCCGAGATCGTCGACGCCGCGCGCCGCTTCGCCCTGCTCCCCGAACCGGAGCGGACCGACGCCGCCTTCGCGCGGTGCCTCTACGCGCCCGACCTGCCGGACCCCGACCTGATCGTGCGCACGTCGGGCGAGTTCCGCCTTTCGAACTTCCTGCTCTGGCAGTGCGCCTACAGCGAACTCTTCGTGACGGACGTGCTGTGGCCGGATTTCGACCGCGTCGCGTTCGACCGCGCGCTTGCCTCCTACGCGCGGCGCGACCGCCGGATGGGAGGGCACGCATGAGCGTTTCGCTTGACGCCGTGCGCGAACCGGCCGACGTGCGCCGCCTCCCGGACGCCGAGCTGCCCGAACTGGCGCGGCTCGTGCGCGGCGAGATCATCGCGTCCGTCTCCAAAACGGGCGGCCACCTCGCAAGCTCGCTTGGCGCGGTGGAGCTCGTGATCGGCCTCCTGCGCGTCTTCGATCCCGCGCACGACCGGATCGTCTGGGACGTGGGGCACCAGACCTACGCCTGGAAGATCCTCACGGGACGCCGCGCGCGGATGGGGACGATCCGCCAGCTGGACGGCCTCTCGGGCTTCTGCAACCCGGAGGAGACGCCGTGCGACGCCTTTGTGACGGGCCATGCGGGGAATGCGCTTTCGGTGGCCGAGGGCATGGCGACGGCCCGCGACCTGAAGGGGGGCGACGAGCAGGTCGTCGCGGTCGTCGGCGACGCGGCGCTCGCGAACGGCATGTCGCTGGAGGCCCTCAACTACTGCGGGAACCTGAAGGGGAAGCTGATCCTCGTCGTCAACGACAACGCGATGTCCATCTCGCGGAACGTGGGGGCGTGCGCGCGGATCCTGGGGCGGCTGTTGACGGGCATCCGCTACAACCGCGCGAAGGCGGTCCTGGAGCGGATGGGCCACCGGGCCCACCTCACGTTCCTGCGCGGGTTCTACCACCGCATCGAGCGGGCGCTGAAGTCGATGCTGCTGGGGAATGCGTTCTTCGAGTCGCTGGGGCTGCGGTACATCGGCCCCGTGGACGGGCACGACATCGCCGCGCTGGAGCGGGCGTTCGCCGTCGCGCGGGCCGACAAGCGGAGCGTGGCCGTCCATGTCGTGACGCGCAAGGGCAGGGGGTTCGCGCCGGCGGAGGCGGATCCCACGGCATGGCACGGCGTGGGGCCGTTCGACCCCGCGCATCCGGACCGGAAGCCGGCGGCGCCGCCGGACTGGAGCGCGGTGTTCGGGGAGGCGCTGGTGCAGACCGCCCGTGCGGATGCGCGGGTCTGCGCGCTGACGGCGGCCATGCGCGACGGGACGGGGCTCGCCGCCTTCGCGCGGACGTTCCCGGAGCGGTTCTTCGACGTGGGCATCTGCGAGGAGCATCTGGTGGCGTTCGCGGCGGGGCTTGCGAAGGCGGGGATGCGGCCCGTCGTCGCCGTCTATTCGTCCTTCCTCCAGCGCGCCGTCGACCAGGTGATGCACGATGTCTGCCTCCTGGATCTGCCGGTCGTCCTCGCCGTGGACCGCGCGGGGTGCGTCGGGCGCGACGGGCGCACGCACCACGGCGTGTTCGACATCTCCATGCTGCGCGGTCTGCCGAACCTGACGATCTGCCAGCCCGCCGACGCGGACGACCTGCGGCGGCTTTTGGCATTGGCCCTGGAGACGGGCGGCCCCTGGGTGATCCGCTACCCGCGCGGCGCGGCGCCGGCGGGCGAGGACCGGGGGGCGGAGGAAAAGATCGCAGTCGGCACGGCGCGTCCGCTCTGCGGCGAAGGGGCGAAGGTCCAGATCTGGGCGCTGGGCGACCAGGTTCCCAAGGCCCTGGAAATCCGGCGGCTTCTCGCCGGACGGGGCGTCGCGGCCGGCGTGGTGGACGCGCGGTTCGTGAAGCCCTTCGACGCCGCGCTCCTCGGGCGGCAGCGCGCGCAGGGCGCGTTCATCGTCTCCCTTGAAAACGGCAGCGTCGCGGGCGGCTTCGGCGAGGCGATCGGCGCGGATCTCCGCCTGGGCTGGCCGGACGTGTTCATCGGCCACGGCGCGGTTGCGGAGCTGGAGCGGCGCCACGGTTTCGACGCCGCCTCCCTCGCCGCCCGCATCGCATCCAACCTCTTAACGACTTAACCACCCCTCCTCAACTTAACCACTTAACCGCTTAACCACTTAACCACTTAACTACTTAATCCCAATGGTACGACACGGCAATCCCGGCGAATGGGCCAAGGTGCGGGGCACGATGACGTCCCTGTGGCCGGTCTTTCTGTGCTGCACGGCCCTGGGGGCGTGCGGGGCCTCGCTCGTCCTCGGGCGCCATCCGGCCTGGTTCGCGGCGGGGTTCGTGGCGGTCGTGGTGGCGACGGCGCTGCTGTGGCGGAAGGGGCTGCGGCGTGTGGCGTCCTATTTCAAGGGCGCGCGGGGGGAGGAGCGCGTGGCGGGGATCCTGGAGGCGCTGCCGGATGCGTGGCACGTCTTCCACGACTTCGCGGTGGGGCGCTACCA
>CAKULR010000042.1 GCA_934667295.1 uncultured Kiritimatiellota bacterium | reverse complement strand
ATACTTTCTGTGTATTCTGTGTCGGCCGTAGGCCGTTCTGTGTATTCCGTGGTAAAAGTCCGGACGCGACAAGCGCGTCCCTCCCGTATCCAAGCGCGGCCCTCCCGCATTCAAGTGCAGCCCTTTATCCGCGCAAACCGCCAGGATTCGCCTATCCGGAAGGGATGGGCTTGGTTCGTTCGCAACCGCTAGTCCATCACGCGGTCGTAGGTGCCGCCGCCCTCGCCGCTTTCGCCGGCGTCGCCCGCGTCCACGGGACGCATCGGCTTCACCTTCGGGCGCGCGCCGAAGAGGACGGTGCCGAGGCGGATCCACGTGGCGCCCTCCTCGACGGCGATGCGGTAGTCGTTCGACATGCCCATCGAGAGGCGCGGCAGGGAGACGCCGAACTCGGCTTCCATCGCGTCGCGCAGTTCGCGGAGGCCGGCGAAGACGGGGCGCGTCTCCTCGATCTTGTCCGCCGGCGTGAACGGCGCCATCGTCATGAAGCCTTCGAGCGTGAGGTTCGGCGAGGCGAGCGCGCGTTCGACGGCGGCGGGGACGTCCTCCGGATGCATCCCGTCCTTCGACCGCTCGCCGCTCATGTTGACTTCAAGGAGAATGTGCGGACGCGCGCCCGTTTCGTCCGCCAGGAGCTGGAGGCGGTCGATGAGGCCAACCGAATCGATCGAGTGGAACGTCGAGAAGAGCGCGAGCGCAGGGCGCACCTTGTTCTTCTGGAGATGCCCGATCAGGTGCCATTCGGGACCCGACACGGCAAGCGGCTGCTTCCAGGCCGCCTCCTGCACCTTGTTCTCGCCCACGATGCGGAGCCCCGCCTCCCACGCCTCGCGCACGACCTCGGGGCCGTGCGTTTTCGTGACGGCGACGATCTCCACGTCGTCCGCACGTCGTCCCGACACCCTGCAGGCGTCGGCGATGGTGGTCTGCACTTCGGCGAGGATGTCCGCAAGCGCGCGCATGGTCAGTCCTTCTTCCCGAGCGCCGCGACCTCGGCCTTGAGGGCCTTCAGTTCGGCACGCGTCTTCTGGATCATCTTCGGCGCGAGCGTGATCGCGGCCAGATCCTTCATCGACATCGCGGGCGCGCCGATCACGTACTTGAGCGAACCGTCGAGCGACTGCGGCACGCCCGCCTGGGGCCCCACCTGCACGCCGTCCGCGATCTTGATGTGGCCGGAGATGCCGGCCTGTGCCCAGATGAGGCAGCCCGTACCGATCTGCGTGGAGCCAGCGACGCCCGCCTGCGCGATGATGCCCGAATAGCCGGCCACCTTCACGTTGTGGCCGATCTGCACGAGATTGTCGATCTTCGTCATCGGGCCGATGTACGTGCGCCCGATGCGCGCACGGTCGATCGTCGTGTTGGACCCGATCTCCACGCCGTCTCCGAGCTCGACGATACCGAGCTGCGGGATCTTCTCGATCTTCGGCATGCCGTTCTCGAATGTCGTGTTGTAGCCGTAGCCGTCCCCGCCGAGGCGCACGCCGCAGTGGAGGATCACGCCCCTTCCGACCTTCGTGCCCTCGCGCAGCGTGACCTGCGGGTAGATGTGGGTGCCGGCGCCAACCGTGCAGTTCTCGCCGATGAAGACCTGCGCCTCGATGACGCAGTTGTCGCCGATGACGGCGTTCTTCTCGATGACGGTGTAGGCGCCGATGTGGACGTTCGCGCCGAGGCACACGCTCGGATCGACGACCGCCGTGGGGTGGACGCCGGGGGCGCGCACGGGCGCGGGCGGCGCGAAGAGCTCCGCCGCCTTCATGCAGGCGTGGTTGGGATCCGCCACGCGGATGACCGCGCACGGCGCACCGTGCGTCCAGTCCGGCGGCAGCAGCACGCAGGAGGCCTTCGTGGTCTCCACGAGCTTCACGTGCTTCGGGTCCTTGCAGAAGCTCAGGTCGCCGGGGCGCGCCTCTTCGAGGCCGCCGCAGGCGGAAAGCTCGACGTCGGCGCCCTCAAGCGTGCCCCCCAGCCTCGCCGCGAGTTCGGATGCCTTCATCGGGAACCTCACTTCGCGTCGGCGGCGGACTTCTTCTCCTGCCGCTTGGCGGGATCGACCTTCAGCGCCTTGAGGATTTCGTCCGTCACGTCCAGCGAATCCTTCGAGAACGCGAGCATCGTCGAATCGGCGATGATGTCGTAGCCGTTCGCCTTGGCGAAGGCGTTGATCTTCGCGCGGATGTCCTCGGTCTCCAGCTTGAGGAGGCGGGTTTCGAGGTCCGTCAGCTCGTTCTGGAAGTGCTGCGCCGAGGCGCGCAGTTCCTGCTGGGCGGCGAGGAAGCGGCGCTGCACGTCTTCGAGCTTCTTCTGGGCGTCCGCCTTGGCGCTCTGGGAGAACATCGGGTTCATGAGGTCGGCCTGGACCTTCTTGCCCTCGTCGGCAATCGTCTTCGCGGCCTCCTGCTGGCGTTCGAGCTTCGCCTTGTAGTCCTTGTCGGTGGACTTCACGAGGGCGCGGTTGGACTCGTGGTTCGGGTGCAGCCGCACGAGATCCACCATGTTCACCGTCCCGACCTTCAATTCCGCCGAAACGCCCATCGCGGCCGCCAGGGCCAGCGCCATCACCATCTTCTTCATTGACATCATCCTTTTTCTTTAAGTTAAGTCGCTTCGCTTTAAGTAGTTAAGTGGTTAAGTTATCAGGACTCATTGCTTCGGACAGACTGAAACTTAACCACTTAACTGCTTAACCACTTAATCCCGCCTTAGAAGTCATACCCGACCGAGAAGGTGAAGACCTTCTCGTCGACGTCCTCGTCCGGATCGACGACGGGCGTGGCGAAGTCGAGGCGGATCGGGAACTGCTCCAGGTCGAGGCGCAGACCCACGCCGACCGACCAGCAGAACCAGGCCGTGTCGAAGTCGAATTCGTCCTCGCCCACGCTGCCGAGGTCGGAGAAGACGGCGACGCGCAGCATCTTGACGACGGGTACGGAATACTCCATGTTCATGCACCAGGAGGTCTGCCCGCCCCAGGCCGTGTAGCGGCCCTTCTTGTTCTCGTGGGCGTAGATGCGCGGCGCGATCTCGCGGAAGTCCACGCCGCGAATCGACTTGGAGCCGCCGAGGAAGAGGCGGTCGTAGAGCGGCAGGTCGTCGCTGAAGGCGTCCACCGTCTCGCCGCGCAGGCCGATCTGGAACACGTGGCCGTACTTCTTCCACACGGGGAAGTACTTGCGCACGTTGAAGCCGACGCGCCAGTACTCGTTGTCGCCGCCCACGATGTCGCCGAAGAGGCGCACCGTGTGGCCCTGGGTCGGGAAGATGAAGCGGTCGCGCGTGTCGAGCTTCCAGAAGACCTCCAGCGGCACCTCCACCTTGTCGCCGTTGCGGTCCTCCTCCTCCTTGAGCATGCGGAAGCGGTCGCCGCGCTTCGGGTCGTAGTAGTAGCCGTTGTCCACGTCGTCGTACTCGATGTACTCGGCGGCGAGCGACACGCCGAGACGGCCGAACGCCTCCCAGGTGGGCCAGAACTTGACGGGGTAGCTGAGGGTGACGGCGGCACCGCTGCGGATGACGTCATAGTCGTCGTACCAGCGCTGGCGGCGATAGACCTCGACGGTCAGTTCCAGCTGGCGGTCGAGGAACCACGGCTCGGTCACGGAGGCCTCGTAGGTCTGCACGCGCGGACCGGCCTGGATGCAGAGGCGGCCCTTCTGCCCGGCACCGCGGAAGCGCCACGGACTGAAGAGGTCGAAGTTGGCCTCGCTCAGCTCGATCTGCCCGAAGACGGAGCTTTCCGTACCCGCGCCGATGCCGATGAGAAAGTTGCCGGTGTTCTTCTCGGAGAGCTCGTAGACGAGGTCGCGCAGCTCCGGCTTGCCGTCCTTCGCCTCGCCACCGTCCACCTTTTCGAGGTAGTAGCGCACGCGGTCGAAGTAGCGGAGGTTTTCGAGGCGGCGCTTGGAACGCTCCGCCTTGTCCGCCAGCATCGGGTCGCCGGGGGAGAGGGCGATTTCGCGGCGGATGACCTTGTCCATCGTGTAGTCGTTGCCCCGGATGAGGACGCGGTTGACCGTCACGGGCACGCCCTCCTCGACCGCGAAGACGAGGTTGAGCGTTTCGGGGTCCGTCTCGGAGGGGAGGCGGCGCACCGTCACGTGCGTGTCGGCGAGCGCGGCGCGCCCGGATCCGCAGAACACCTCGATCTCGTGGGCGGCCTCGTCCAGCGCGGTGGCGCCCGCGACGTCGCCCGGCGCGATCCGCTTCACGGAGGCGGCCACCACGTCCTCCGGGTAGGCCTTCACGCCCGTCACGGAGATGGTGCCGACCTTGTAGCACGGCCCCTCGCGCACCTGGAAGACGCGCACCCGCGCGCCGTCCTCGTGCGTCCGCACCTCGGGCTGGGAGACCTCCACGTCCAGGTAGCCCCGGTCGCGGTAGAACGCGACGACCCGGTCGCGGGCCTCCGCGAGGTCCTGCGGCGTGGCGGGCACGTCGCTGAACCAGCCCATCGGGTTCCACCAGGGGTACTGGTTGAAGGACGCGCGCAGCTCGTCCGCCTCGAACGCCTCGTTCCCGTCGAACTCGAAGTCGGCGATCTTGACGCGCTCGCCCTCCTCGATCTCCATCGTGATCTTCACCGCGCCGGCGATGCCCTCCACGGGCTCGACGACGGGCGTGACCTTCACGTCGGGGAAGAACTTCTTCTGGTACTCGCGGCGGATGCGTCCGGCGGCGGCGGCAATTTCCGCCTCACCGTACGCATAGCCGTCCTTCAGCTCGGAGAACTTGGCGATCTTGCCCTCGTTCCAGTAGTCGCAGCCCTTCACGGCGAGCGGCCCCTGGAAACGCATCTTGTGCTTCACGACGTAGGTGACGTCGACGCCGTTCACGCCCTGCTCGGCCTTCACCACGATGTCGTCGAACGTGCCCGCGTCGCGCAGAGCCCGCACGTCGCGCGCGCACTGCGCGGGGTCGTACTCGTCGCCCACCTTGACCTGGCAGCGCGCGGCGGCGTCTCCCACGTCCTCCACGTCGCCGTCGGCGGCCTTCACCGAGACGGACGCCACCTTCGCCGCCGACGCCATGCCCGCCACGGCCAACACCGCAGCCAGAACCATTCGCTTCATCGCATCTTCCTCGCTGTTCTCACGCCGTTGTCCCTCGATCACTTAATCACGAACGACTTAACCACTTAATCACTTATAATCACTTAACCACTTAATCCCCGAAGTCCACCGGCTCCACGTGCCAGATGTCGCGCGCGTACTCCATCACCGCGCGGTCGCTGGAGAAGCGGCCCGAACGGGCGATGTTGACGAGCGACCGGCGGTTCCACTCGCCCGCGTCGCGGTAGGTGGCGTCCACGCGGTCCTGCGCCTCGCAGTAGGCGCGCAGATCGGCGAGGAGCATATAGTGGTCGTTGTAGTCGAGGAGCGCGCGCACGATCGGATCGAAGAGGCCCGGGTTCAGGAGCGAGAACACGTTGTTGCGGATCATGTCCACGGCCTGGCGGATCTCAGGGTCCTTCTGGTAGACGGCCCGCGCGCTGTAGGTCGGGCGCAGACGCGCCACGTCGTCCGCGCGGAGACCGAAGAGGAACATGTTCTCGTCCCCGACCTCCTGGTTGATCTCCACGTTCGCGCCGTCGTAGGTGCCGAGCGTGAGCGCGCCGTTCATCATGAACTTCATGTTGCCCGTGCCGGAGGCCTCGGTGCCCGCGAGGGAGATCTGCTCGCTGACCTCGGCGGCCGGCATGATCTTCTCGGCGAGCGAGACGCGGTAGTCGGGCAGGAACGCGACCGTGAGGCGGCCGCGCGTGCGCGGGTTCGCGTTGACGACGTGCGCGATGCCGTGGATGAGGCGGATGATGAGCTTCGCCATGTAGTAGCCCGGCGCCGCCTTCGCCGCGAAGATGAAGACGCGCGGCACGGGGTCGTACTTCGGGTCCGCCAGCAGGCGGTTGTAGAAGATGACGATGTAGAGCGCGAGCAGGAGCTGGCGCTTGTACTCGTGGAGGCGCTTCACCTGCACGTCGAAGAGGGCGGCGGGGTCGAGCGACACGCCGAGCGTGGACTTCACGTAGTTCGAGAGGATGCGCTTGTTGGAGCGCTTGATCTTCGCGAGGCATTCGAGGAACACGGCGTCCCCGGCCTCGCGTTCGAGCTTCTTCAGCTCGTCGAGGTGCGTGATCCAGCGGGTGCCGATCTTCTCGGTGATGAGCTGCGCGAGCGGCGGGTTCGCCTTCAGCAGCCACCGGCGCGGCGTGATGCCGTTCGTCACGTTGTGGAAGTGGTCCGGCATCAGCTCGTAGAAGTCCTTGAAGAGGGACGCCTTGAGGATTTCCGTGTGGAGCTCGGCGACGCCGTTGACGCTGGAGGAACCGATGATCGCGAGGTTCGCCATGCGCACGTAGCGCTCGCCGCCCTCGTCGATGAGGGACATCCGCGCGAGGCGGTCCTGGTCGCCGGGGTAGATGCCGGAGACGCGGCTGAGGAAGCGCCCGTTGATCTCGTAGATGATCTGGAGGTGGCGCGGCAGCAGACGCTCCATCATCGGGACGGACCACTTCTCCAGCGCCTCGGGCAGGATCGTGTGGTTCGTGTAGCCCGTCGTGCGGCACGTCAGGTCCCAGGCCGCCTCCCAGCCGATGCCCTCCTCGTCCACGAGGATGCGCATGAGTTCGGGGATCACGAGCGCGGGGTGCGTCTCGTTGAGGTGGATGAACGCCTTCTCGGGAAGCTGCGACCAGTCGTTGCCGTCCTCGCGGAAGCGGCGCAGGATGTCCGCGAGCGAGCAGCACACGAAGAAGTACTGCTGGCGGAGGCGCAGCTCCTTGCCGGCCATCGTGTTGTCGTTCGGGTAGAGCACCTTCGTGAGGTTCTCGGCGAGCACCTTGCGCTCGACGGCCTCCACGTAGGAGCCCTTGTTGAACTCGGCGAGCGAGAATTCGTCCGTCGCCTTCGCGCTCCAGAGCCGCAGCGTGTTGACGGCGTTGCTGTAGCCGACGACGGGCAGGTCGTAGGGAACGCCCCGCACGGTCTCGGCGCCGACCCAGCGCCACCGCAGCGCGCCGTGTTCCTCGATGCAGTCGACGCGGCCGCCGAAGTGGACGAGCTGCGCGTACTCGGGACGCGCGAGCTCCCACGGGTAGCCGTCCTTGAGCCAGCTGTCCGGCTCCTCGACCTGCTGCCCGTCGACGATGCGCTGGCGGAAGATGCCGTAGTCGTAGCGGAGGCCGTAGCCCATGCCCGCGAGGTCGAGCGTGCTCATCGAGTCGAGGAAGCACGCGGCGAGGCGGCCGAGGCCGCCGTTGCCGAGCCCGGCGTCCACCTCGAAGTCGCGCAGGGAGTTCCAGTCGATACCGTACTCCTTCAACGCCTCGGAACACTCGCGGTCGAGCTTGAGGTTCATGACGTTGTTGCCGAGGAGGCGGCCGATGAGGAATTCGAGGGACAGATAGTAGACGCGGCGCTCGTTCTGCGCGTGGTAGCGCTCCTGCGTGTTGATCCACCGCTCCACGATGCGGTCGCGGATCGCGTACGCGAACGCCGCGTACTGGTCGCGCGGCGTCGCCGCGCCGTCGTACTTCACCAGGGTGTAGCGGAGATGCCAGGCAAAGTCCTCTTTCAGACCCTGCACCGTGTTTTCGACCCTGCGGTCCTTCGTCTTCTTCGTCATGTTCGTCTTCTCTGCCTTGTTCGCGTAAAACGAATCTTATTCTACCAAATCCGCCCCCTCGACCTCAACTTGAATCGTGGACCGCGACGTGCGGGCGCGCGGCGCCCTACGCCTCCTTCTTCACCGTGACGTCGAGCTGCGGGAAGGGGATGGAGACACCGGCCCCGCCGAAGGCGTCCACGAGCGCCACCAGCACGGCCGCGCGGACGGTCCAGTAGTCCGCGCACGTGGCCCACGGGCGCACGTTGAGGAGGACGGCGGAATCGGCGAGCGTCGCCACCGCCACCGCCGGGGCGGGGTCCGCCAACACGCCCGGCACCGCCTTCAGCGCCGTCAGGGCGATCTCCCGCGCGGCGGCGAGGTCGGTGCCGTACGCCACGCCCACCTGGAGGTCCACGCGACGGATGCCGAGCGCGTTGAAGTTCGTGATCGCGCTCCCCCACACGGTGCCGTTCGGCACCGTCACCTTCTTGTTGTCGCCCGTCGTGAGCACGGTCGCCATCATGTTGAGTTCGGTGACCGCGCCCTCAATGCCGCCCACGATCACGTAGTCGCCCACCTTGAACGGATGGTTGAGGGCGATCATGAGACCCGCCGCGAGGCTGCCGAGCGATTCCTTGAACGCGAAGCCCAGCACGACGCCCGTCACGCCGAGGCTCGCGACGAGCGGCCCCACGTCCACGCCGAGGCGCCCCAGCGCGATTACGGCGAGGATCGTCCAGCCCGTCTTCGAGGCGATGCTGCAGAGGAACGTCCGCAGCAGCGCGTCCACGCGCTTCGACTTGCCGAGCGCCCGGCGGAGGGCCTCCACGAGCCCCTTCACGACGAGGCCGCCCAGAACGAGGATCAACACCGCCGCGAGCGCGTTCAGGGCGAACGTGACGCCGTTCTGCGTCAGCCACCCGAGCGCCTGCTGCGCGAGTTCCCGCCCCTGGTCGACGTGCTGGCCCACGATCTCCGTCACCTGCGTCCCCAACTGCGTCGTCGCGTCCGAAAACATCATGTCCGCTCCTCCTTCCGGGGCTTCTCCGTCTTGAAGACGCCCGTGCGCCAAATCGCCACCGCCGCCGCCAGCACGAGGACGGCGAGCACTTCGCCCAGGCGGTCCTCGATCGTCTCCAGGATGCGCCGCACGGCGGACGCCTCCTCGACCTGTTCCAGCACGACCGCCCCGAACACGTTCCACAGGACGACGACGCCCGCCAGCGCGCCGAGCCCCAGCACGACCCACTTCCAGCGTTCGGGCGACAGCGTGCGCCGCACCCCCGCCACGGCCCGCTCGAAGACCGGCGCGACGGCCGCGACGACGCGCCCGTACTCGCGCGGCACGGACCCCGCGTCCACGACGGCGGACGCGGCAGGTGCCGGCGCGCGCTCGATCCTGATCTTGCCGCTCGCCGTGCGCGGGAACGGCTCCGTGCGCACCTTGATCCTGCGGATGCGCTTGTGGAGCGGCAGCTTCTGGTTGACGATCGCAATCTGCTCGCGCACCGTCTCCTCCGGCACGGAGGCGTAGACCTCGGCCTGCACCTCGCGCGTCTCGAAGTCGCCCGACACGACAACCTCCAGGAAGCCCGGCACGGACAGCAGCTTCTCCTCCAGTTCCTCCGGCGCCACCTTCTTGCCGCTCGAAAGGATGATCGTGCGCGAGGCGCGCCCCGTGATCCACACGTAGCCGTCCTCGTCGATGCGCCCGTAGTCCCCCGTCGAGAACCAGCCGTCCTTGTCGCGCACGGCCGCCGTCTTCCCGGGCTCCTTGTAGTAGCCCTTCAGGACGGCGGGGCCGCGCAGCTGCAGGATGCCCTCCGGCGAGACGCGCGCCTCCATGCCCCCGAAGCCGTGGCAGCACTTGCCCGCGCTGCCGGGATGGGGCGACTCCAGTTCCGCCACCGAGTAGAGCGCCGTCGTCTCGGTGAGGCCGTAGCCGATGAGCGGCTGCACGCCGAGCGCCTTCAGCTTCAGGTAGGTGCGGTTCGGCAGCGGCGCGCCGCCCGCGACGAGCCAGCGGAGGGAAAGGCCGGCCTCCTCGGCGGTACGCCCCTTCTGCGCGATCTTGTCCGCCAGAATCTCCGCCAGCGCGGGCACGAGGAAGAGGAAGTCCGCCCGGAAGCGCTCCACGGCCTCGTAGATGCGACGGAAGTCGGGGCAGACGCCGAGCGCCACGCCGTGCGCGAGCATCGTGTACGTCACGCTGATGCCGAAGATGTGGTTGAGCGGCAGCAGCATGAGCGTGCGCTGGCCGGGGACGAAGTGGAGGATCGACTGCCAGTAGTCGGAGAACGTGCGGATGCCGTGGATCGTCAGCTCGGCGCCGCGCGGCTTCGAGGTCGTGCCGCTCGTGAAGACGAGCATCGCCGTCTCGTCCTCGTCGCGCTCCGGGAGGTCGAAGACGCCCGGCTCGCCCGCGTCGAGCGCCTTGTGCGCAAGGGCGAGCACGCGGTCCGTGAGGCGCGTGCCGAAGCCGCCCGTGATGAGCTTCGGGAGCAGCTTCTTCACCTCGTGCGCCCGGTCCGCGAGCGCGGCCGAGTGGATCAGCGCGCGCGCCCCCGTGAACGACAGACGCTCGGCGATGTCCTCCGCCGGCAGGTTCGCCTCCAGCGGCAGCGCCACGCCCCCTGAAAAGAGGCACGCCGCGTGGACGGTCATCCACTCGTAGGAGTTCGCGCCGATGATCGCGATCGTCGCGCCCGGCACGTACTTGCGGACGATCCAGGCGATGGCCTCGATGTCCCGCGCGAACTCGCGCCACGTGATCGGCACGGACCGGTCGCCCGCCGCGATCAGGAACGCGGCGGCGTCCGGCCGCCCGTCGCGCTGGGCCTTGAACTGGCTGAAGAGAGACATGGGAGAAAATTAAGTCGCTTCGCTTTAAGTAGTTAAGTGGTTAAGTGGTTAAGTCGAAGTCAAGTGGTTAAGTTGGTTGTCGAACAATCCAATCTCTCGGCCTTCTCAACTCTTGATTACTTAACTACTAACAAATCTTAAACTTAACTACTTAACTACTTAATCACTTAACTAACTACTTAATTCTTTTGATGGCGCTGAATTTGCACCCCTGCTGGCACTGCCTGCAGCCGGCGCAGAGGGACGGGTCGATCTTCATCTGGAAGCGGCCGGGCGCGACCTCCTGGCC
>CAKULR010000041.1 GCA_934667295.1 uncultured Kiritimatiellota bacterium | reverse complement strand
GCATGTTGGGGACCTCCACGTAGGAGATCGCGCCGCCGGGGGAGAGGGTCTGGAACTTCGCCTCCAGCGCGAGCTTCGCGAAGGCGTCGATCGGCTCCGTGACGTGGACGTGGTAGGAGTTCGTGATGTAGTTGCGGTCCGTCACGCCGGGGACGATGCCGAAGCGCTGCTGGAGGCATTTCGCGAAGCGGTAGGTGGTGGATTCGAGCGGCGTGCCGTAGAGGGAGTAGTCGATCGACTCGGCGGCCTTCCACTTCGCCGTGTACTCGTTGAGCCTCTTCATGATGTCGAGGCCGAGCACTTCGCCCTCGAACTCCGTGAGCTTCCGTCCGATGAGGGCGTAGACGCACTCCCAGAGGCCCGCGTAGCCGAGGGAGAGGGTGGAGTAGCCGCCGTGGAGGTACTTGTCGATCTTCTCGCCCTTTTTGAGGCGCAGGAGCGCGCCGTGCTGCCAGAGGATGGGGGCGGCGTCGGAAAGGGTGCCCGTGAGGCGTTCGTGGCGGCACTGGAGGGCGCGGTGGCAGAGCTCCAGGCGCTCGTCGAAGATCTGCCAGAAGGCGGCGAGGCGGTGTTCGTCGTCCGCGTTTTCGCCGGCCTCGCGCACGGCGGAGAGGCCGATGTCGACGAGGTTCACGGTGACGACGCCCTGGTTGAAGCGGCCGTAGTACTTGGGCCTGCCGTTCTCGTCGACGTACGGCGTGAGGAAGCTGCGGCAGCCCATGCAGGTGTAGCAGTTGCCGTTGCCGTTTTTGTCGATCTTGTGCCGGAGCATGACCTTCTCGGAGATGTAGTCCGGCACCATGCGCTTGGCCGTACACTTCGCGGCGAGTTCGGTGAGGTACCAGTAGGGCGTGCCCTCGCGCACGTTGTCCTCTTCAAGGACGTAGATGAGTTTCGGGAAGGCGGGCGTCACGTACACGCCGACCTCGTTCTTCACGCCCTGGATGCGCTGCTTGAGCACTTCCTCGATGATGACGGCGAGGTCCTTCTTCTCCTGTTCGCTGCGGGCCTCGTTGAGGTACATGAAGACGGTGATGAAGGGGGCCTGGCCGTTTGTCGTCATGAGCGTGACGACCTGGTACTGGATGGTCTGCACGCCCCGGACGATCTCGTCGCGCACACGGCGCTCGACGATGGCCGCCACCTTTTCGGGCGCGGGCGAGACGCCGGCGAGCGCGAGTTCCTGCGCGACCTCCCGGGAGATCTTCTCGCGGCTCACCTGCACGAAGGGGGCGAGGTGGGTGAGGGAGATGGACTGGCCGCCGTACTGGTTGGAGGCGACCTGGGCGATGATCTGCGTGGCGATGTTGCAGGCGGTGGAGAACGAATGCGGGCGCTCGATCTGCGTGCCGGAGATGACGGTGCCGTTCTGCAGCATGTCCTCCAGGTTCACGAGGTCGCAGTTGTGCATGCGCTGCGCGTAGTAGTCCATGTCGTGGAAGTGGAGGAGGCCGTCCTCGTGGGCCTTCACGATGTCCTCGGGCAGGAGGAGGCGCTTCGAGATGTCCTTCGAGACGGCGCCGGCCATGTAGTCGCGCTGCGTGGAGTTGACGACGGGGTTCTTGTTCGCGTTCTCCTGCTTCGCCTCCTCGTTCGTGCAGTTGATGAGGGAGAGGATTTCGCCGTCCGTCGTGTTGTTCTGGCGTTTCAGCTCCTGGATGAAGCGGTACTTGATGTACTTCTTGGCGACGGCGCTGCCGCCGGCCTCCATGATTTTCGTCTCGACGACGTCCTGGATCTCCTCCACGTCGAGGGCGCGCCTGTGGGCGCTGGCGAACTGTTCGATCTGAGAGGCGATGCGGTCGATTCGGGCGTCGGTCAACTTGTCGGCGTCATCCACGGTCTCGTTGGCCTTGCGGATGGCGGCGGCAACCTTCGCGGCGTCGAATACGGCCTGGGATCCGTCTCTCTTGATGATGTTCATGGTCGGCCCTGTGTCCTTTCCTGCTTCAAGTCGTTAAATGGGTTAAAGTTGTTAAATCGTCTCGTTATTCACTGAAATCGTCGGATTCGTGCGAATCTCCCCTTTGGTCCCGTAGGAATCCTCCGATTGGGCGAACGGAAGCGAAGTGTATCATATCCGTCTGTGTGATACAACCCTAAAGGCACAAGATATTGTGGTGGATTTGCGCGCGGCTGTCTATATGTAGATTTTGGACCGTTTCGCCCCGAAAACGGCCCACCTCGGCCCGTTTGGGAACGGCCGGGTTGTGGTATACTAGGCGTTTCCGCGAGGGAAGAGAAGAAGAGAACATGAAGGATGCGCGATCAACGTTGCTGCGCGAGGCGTTCAGGCTGACGGTGCCGCTTCTGGCGGCCTACTGGCTGATTGGGCTGGGCTACGGGGTCTTTGCCGCACGGCTCGGACTGGGGTGGTGGTTTCCCGTCCTGACGGCGGCGGTGGTCTATTCGGGGTCCGTCGAGTTCATCCTGGCCTCGATGTTCCTCGGCTCGTTCCGTCCGGTCCATGTCTTCACGATGGCGTTCCTCGTGGGGGCGCGCCACCTGTTCTACGGGATCTCGATGCTGGACCGCTTCAAGGGGGCGGGATGGCGGAAGTTCTTCATGGTCTTCATGCTGTCGGACGAGACGTTCGCGGTGACGTTCGCGAACCCGCCGCCGCCGGGCGTGGACCCGCACCGTTTCCAGATGGCCGCGAGCGTGCTCGTGTGGGGCTACTGGCTCACGGGCACGGCGATGGGCGCGCTCCTCGCGCGGGCGCTCGCGCATGTGGACATGGCGGGCGTCGAGTTCATCATGACGGCCATGTTCGCGGCGATCTTCGCCGAGAACTGGAGCCGGGAAGGGTGCCATGCCGGTTCGCTCGTCGGCGTGGGCGTGTCGCTGCTCGCGCTCGTCGCGTTCGGCGCGGAGAACTTCATGCTGCCGGCGATGGGGGGCATTCTGGCCGTCCTGACCGGGCTGAGGAGGCGGCTGGCATGACGCCGGTGGAACAGGGGGTGACGATCCTGCTGGCGGTGCTCGGCGTGATGCTGACGCGCTTCCTGCCGTTTCTGGTCTTCCTGCCCGACCGTCCGACGCCGCCCTTCGTCGCCTATCTCGGGAAGTGGCTGGGCCCGGCGGTGTTCGGCCTCCTCGTCGTCTACTGCCTCCGGGACGCCCTCCTCACGGGGACGCGGCTCGTGCCGATGCTCGTCTGCACGGCCGTGACGATGGCCCTCCAGGCGTGGCGGCACCAGATGATGCTCTCGATGGCCGTCGGGACCGGACTCTACATGCTTCTCCTTCGCCTTTAATTCGCGATTGAGTTTCCGCCCGGATTCCGCTATACTACTCGCCAAATTTTTTCTCCAAGGAAGGAATGGTCGAATGGAAATCATAGGACAGGGCCTCGTGCTGATGGTCGCGGGCATGGGTATCGTCTACGTATTCTTGACGGTTTTGATCGCCGTCACGCGGTGTTCGAGCGCATTTGTCGCGAAGTTCGACCACATCCTTCCGCAGGATGCGCCCAAGAAGGCGCCGAAGAAGGCCGTCGCTGCGGACGACGACGCGAACATCGCCCTCGCCCTCGCCGTCGCGCTGGGGTGAGAAAGTTAAGTAGTTAAGTGGTTAAGTAGTTAAGTTGATCCAGCGGAGTTGTGCGCAACTTAAGGCGAAGCGACTTAACCACTTAAGGCGAAGCGGCTTAACGAAGCGAACGAGAAGGTAAAGAAGAATTCCCTTTTATAGAAAGGCAAACATCATGGCCAAGAAAACAGTCAAGTACATGCTCACCGCGTTCCGCGACGGCTTCCAGTCGGTGGTCGGCGCCCGCGTCCTCTCCAAGGACTTCCTCCCCTGCGTCGAGGAGGCGTATGCGGCGGGCGTCCGCTGGTTCGAGGCGGGCGGCGGCGCGCGCTTCCAGAGCTGCTACTTCTACTGCCAGGAAGACGCGTTCGACGTGATGGACAAGTTCCGCAAGGCGGCGCCGGAGGCGGATCTCCAGACGCTCTCGCGCGGCGTGAACGTCGTCGGCCTCGAAAGCCAGTCGAGCGACATGATCAAGCTCCACGCCCAGATGTTCAAGAAGCACGGCATGAGCTCGATCCGCAACTTCGACGCCCTGAACGACGTGAACAACCTCAAGTGGTCCGGCCAGTGCATCCACGACGCGGGCTTGAAGCACGAGGTCGTCGTAACGATGATGGGCCTGCCGCCCGGCATCGACAACCAGGGCACGCACACGCCGGAGTTCTACCGCGACCGCCTGAAGAAGATCATGGACGCGGGCATCCCCTTCGACCGCGTGTGCTTCAAGGACGCCTCGGGCACCTCGACGCCCGCGACCGTCTACAACACGATGAAGCTCGCGCGCAAGCTCCTCGGCGACAAGGTGCACATCCAGTTCCACTCGCACGAGACGGCCGGCAACGGCGTTTCCTGCTACCTCGCGGCCCTGCGCGGCGGTGCAGACGGCCTTGACCTCTCGATGGCCCCGATGAGCGGCGGCACCTGCCAGCCCGACATCATCACGATGTGGCACTGCCTCGACGGTGACCCCGACTTCGGCTTCGACTTCGACATCAACAAGATCAAGAAGGCCGAGGACGCCTTCAAGAACGCGATGAAGAAGTACTTCCTCCCGCCGGAGGCGATGAACGTGAACCCGCAGATCGTGTGGAGCCCGATGCCGGGCGGCGCGCTCACGGCGAACACGCAGATGCTCCGCGACAACGGCATGATGGACAAGTACGACGACATGATCGCGGAGATGTACGACTGCGTGCGCCTCGGCGGCTTCGGCACGTCCGTGACGCCGGTCTCGCAGTTCTACGCCCAGCAGGCGATCCAGAACGTCATGTTCGGCAAGTTCAAGAAGTTCGCGCCGGGCTACGCGAAGATGGTTCTTGGCTACTTCGGCAAGACGCCGGTCGCGCCCGATCCGGAGATCGTGAAGAAGGCCGCCGCGTTCATGGCGTCGAGCGAGCTGACGAAGGCCTACTCGACCCCGACGACGAAGACGGTGCTGGAGCTCAACGACGCCGACCCGAAGAAGGGCGGCGCGGTCGCGAAGAAGGCGCTGGAGGACGCGGGTCTGCCCGTGACGGACGAGAACATCTTCATCGCGGCGTCCTGCAAGGAGAAGGGCATCCTCTTCCTCAAGGATCCGTCCAAGGCCCCGATGGGCTGCCGCTTCGCCGAGGACGCGCCCAAGGCGTCCGGCAAGGGCGGCCCCGTCACCGTGACGATCAACGGCAAGGCAGACGGCGTCGAGATCAAGGGCGACGGCAAGGCGGTCGTGAACGGCAAGCCGGTCGACTTCAAGGCCGAGGCGGGCCTCAAGGTGGCTCCGCCCGCCGCGGCGGCCCCGGCGGGCGGACAGGAAGTCAAGGCCCCCGTGCCGGGCACCGTGCTGCGCATCTCGGCCGCGAGCGGCGCGAAGGTCGCGAAGGGCGACGAAATCCTCGTCATGGACGTGATGAAGATGGAGACGCCCGTCACGGCGCCGTGCGACGGCACGGTCACGGTCATGGTCGGCGCGACGGACAAGGTCGCCACGGGCGACGTGCTTGCGGTCATCGGGTAAGGTGATGAATCAACTCCGATGAGACCGAGGGCTACGCTACCGCTTCGCCTTTCCCAAAAGATGCGGAGCGTGAGCGGAGCATCGGACGAATCGGAGTTAAAAACAAGGCAAGACAGAACAATGAAGAAGTTTCTGATGACTTTGCTCGTGGCGGCGGGCTGCCTCGCCGTGTTCGCGGGCGACGAGAAGGAACCGGCGTGGATGGAAACGCTCGGCAAGGTGAAGGACCTTTCGGGCGACACGGGCATCTCCGGCTTCATGAAGAAGGAGGCGCCCGCCTACATCACGGGCAACTTCGCCGAGGCGGACCGCCCCGCGAAGCCCGACTTCTCGAAGCCCGGGAAGCTGAACCGCGCGGACTACGCGAACCGGAACGGCTTCTGGGTCGTCGACGACGCCCAGGCGAAGACGCTCTCCACGGAGAAGCATCCCGTCAAGAAGGGCGACTGGATCGGCGGCTACTTCGACGACGCGGGCGCGTTCGTGCGCGGCCACGAGGTCAAGACGCTCCTCGGCATGTCCTACGGCGTCGGCCAGCTCATCATGATCCCGCTCTGCCTGATCATGATGTACCTCGCGATCGTGAAGGGCTTCGAACCGCTGCTCCTCCTGCCAATCGGTTTCGGCGGCCTCCTCGCGAACTGCCCGCTCGGCGGCGTGACGGCGCCGGCGATGCTCCATGACGGCGTGATTACCTTCCTCGCGAGCGGTCTGCCCGTGATGCAGGGCGGCATCGTGGAGCCGGGCGGCTTCCTCTACTACTTCTTCCACTTCGGCATCGACACGGGCGTCTTCCCGATCATGATCTTCATGGGCGTGGGCGCGATGACGGACTTCGGTCCGCTGATCGCGAACCCGAAGACGGCCCTCCTCGGCGGCGCCGCGCAGCTCGGCATCTTCTTCGCCCTCTTCGGCGCGCTCGGCCTCTCCGCCGTCTTCCCGGACCTCGGCTTCGGCCTCAAGGAGGCGAGCTCCATCGGCATCATCGGCGGCGCGGACGGCCCGACGGCCATCTGGCTCACCTCCCGCCTCGCCCCGGACCTCCTCGGCGCGATCGCGGTGGCGGCCTACTCCTACATGGCCCTCGTCCCGATCATCCAGCCGCCGATCATGAAGGCCCTCACCACGAAGGAGGAACGCCTCATCCGCATGCCCCAGCTGCGCGAGGTGACGAAGATCGAGAAGATCTGTTTCCCGCTCATCGTGCTCCTCCTCTGCGCGTTCCTCCTGCCGTCCGCCGTGCCGCTCATCGGCGCGCTCATGCTCGGCAACCTCGCCCGTGAGGTCGGCCCCTCCGTCTCGCGCATCGCGGACACGATGGCCAACGCGCTCATCAACATCGTCACGATCATGCTCGGCCTCTCGGTCGGCTCGAAGCTCGCGTGCGAGAAGTTCCTCTCCGGCCAGACCCTCGCGATCCTCGCGCTCGGCCTCTGCGCGTTCTGCGTGGGCACGGCGGGCGGCGTCATCATGGCGAAGATCATGAACCTCTTCTGCCGCAGGGAGAACCGCATCAACCCGCTCATCGGCTCGGCGGGCGTCTCGGCCGTCCCGATGGCCGCGCGCGTCTCGAACAAGGTCGCGCGCGACGACGACACGACGAACTTCGTCCTCATGCAGGCGATGGGCCCGAACGTCTCGGGCGTCATCGGCTCCGCCGTCGTCGCGGGCGTCCTCTACACGCTCTGCCGCTAGCGGCGGCGCAGCCGCCAGTAGGCGGCCATCACGTGCGCGGCGCGGCAGACGCCGCTGCGCGTGAGGTCCTGGCGCCGGACGGTTTCCGAGACGAAGGCGGCGAGTTCCGCCCGGTCCGGGATCTCCGGCGCCATCAGCTGCGTGAGGGCGAGTTCGCCGTCCCAGCACATCCCGTACGGCGGCTTCGCGGGGTTCGCCCCCTTCGCCCGCCGCCGCGCATGGTCGGCGAACGCCGCCATCGCCTCCCTGATCTTCGCGACGCGCGCCGGATTCCTCTCGTAGGCGAGGATCGGTTCGAAGGACGTGTTCGCCTGGAAGAGCGAATAGCACGGCATCCGCCCCGCGATCTTCTGCGGCGACATCTCCTTGATCTTCAGCGTGCGGTCCAGCGCCTCGTCGATGAACTTCTCGTAGAGGTCGCGCCAGTGCGCGTCACCCGTCGCGAGGAAGGCCGCGCAGTAGATCATTGGGAGACGCGCCGCCTCGTGCGGCCAGATCTCCGGCCCCCACATCGTGCAGATGCCCCGGTAGTCCTTCTCCGGGCTGTCCGCCAGGCCGAAGTTCCACCCGTGCGCCGCCGTCACGCGCGCCTCCATGAACGCCGCCACCTCGGCGACGCGCACGCGGTACTCCGCGACGATCTGCGGGTCGGTGAGGCCGTCCGCCGTCACGTAGCGCCAGAGGCCGTGGACCCAGTGCGTGTACTGGTCGCGGCTCGAAAGCGAGACGGTCGTCCGGTCGTCCGAACAGAAGCCCCGGCAGACGAACCCCTTGTAGCCGTGGAGGACGGCGAGGTTGAGGACACCATTCGCCACCTTCGCCGCCTCCTCCTTCACGGCGGGGTCGCGCGTGACGGCCCACTTGTCCACAAGCCCCGAAAGCGCCGTTCCGCAGATGAGCGGCGCGTCGCCGACGCCGGGCGGCCCCCACCCGCCGGGACGCCCCTCGTACATGCGGTAGAGGTTGTTCGTCGCGTCCGGCGGCGGCAGGGACTTCCGGCTGTCGCAGCCCGTCACCACGCCCGTGCGCGGGTTCCAGGTCGTCATCGCCTTCGCCCACCCCGCGTCCACGCGCGCGGCCAGGTCGTCACCGACCGCGAAAACCGAGAAAAGAAGGGAACTGAACAGAACTGAGTATTTCATACAATAAACTCCAATGATTAATGCTCTCACTACCGTTCCGCCGGCTTAGGCAGGCTTCGCAGAAGATTCAGCCACAGTGCAATCACAACATTATTGCTCCGGCAATGAAAGGGGTTAATAAACTCCAATGATTGATGCTCTCGCTACCGCTCCGCAGACTACATCTGGCTTCGCAGAAGCCAGTCACAAAACAATCGCTTTTAAGACCGTTTTCGGAGAATTGGATGTCTTAGGCCACCGGCGAGGAGACGCTCGACCAGAGGGAACGCATCGCGCTTTTCAGCTCCACGCAGACACGCCCCTTCAACAACGAGATCAACCTCGCGCAGCACTTCACGCCGATACGGCGAGGCGGTGCCGACGGCCTCCGTGAACTGGCGCGCCGCGCGCAATCCCCCGCAACCGCCATCGACGTGCCGAGGGTCCGGCCCCCTAACGCAGGATGATCACGGTTGCCTTGCCCACCACCACATGGCCGGCACCTTCAAGGAAGTCGGGCTGATTCGCCTTTGAATAGACCCCAACCGGCATCTTCCGCCCACCGAGAACCAGCGTGTTGACACGGACGCCCACGCCTTCCGCGATTTCGACCCTGCCGCCCTCATCGACCGTCAGGGTCGCGGCGGATGAAAGATTACCTCTTCCGTCCAGGACCAGCAGCCCTCCGTCCTTGACGACGACCGGCCCTTCCCAAGCGGCATCCGCCGTAAGGCGCAGGCTTCCGCCCACAGCCGTCAGCATGTTCGCCTCACCCGAGGAACGGCCACGTAGTTCGAGGGACGCCGTGCCCTTCTTCACAAGCGCGGCATCGACCGCGCCGGCGAAGTAGGAGGGGGGCAATTCCTTGTCGTCTTCCTCAAACGTAATCGTCTTGCCGGGCGCACGGAAATCCCCGTCCGCATGCATCCATCCCCATCCCGAGTAGATGAGGAAGTCGGAGTCGGATTCCACATCGCCCTTGAGATGCACGGGATTGGTAATCCAAATGCGCCTGTCCTTCGTCTCGCCCACAAACCTGATCCTGTTGGCGAACGACACCTGATAGGCGCCGAAGTTGAAGAAGGGGCCCGTTCCGTCCGCGTTCCGCGTCAGTTCGACCACGCCCTCCGCCACGCCGAAGGCCTGCGGCGCGGATTTCGTGTTTCCCAAATACGCACTCCCGTCCGTGAGCAGTGTCCCGCCCGTATAGGAACTGTTCGCCCGGTACTCAATCCGCCCGGAGCCGAACTTGCGGTACCGGCCCGCACCGGCGAACGCCGTACACTGGATCAGCTCGGTACTGTTCCAGATGCAGACGCCGTCCTCCCCGAAGTCGAACTCTTCCGCTGCGAGCTCGACCGCGTTGGTGAACCGGGCGACCACCATGCCCTTGGGTGCGACGCCCGTGGACCAGTTCGCACCTTCCGACCACGCCCCCGCCGCGCCGCCAATCCACGTCGTGACCTCGCCGCCGACCAGAAGGATCCCCGCACCGGTCACGTTGTCCGGGAAGTCCTTCGCCTGGTACGTGCCCTTTTCAAGTGCCTCATCCCCCAACGTCAGGGCCGGGAGGACGGTCAGGGACGCAACGTCCAGCTTCGCGCCGTCCGCGACGAGCACCGTCACGCCGTCCGCCGTCAGGTTGGCGCCATTGAAACGCAGAACCGACCGTTCCCCCGTCGCGGTCACGGAAGAACCGGCCCATCTGGCCGATTCGGTGAACGAGACCGTACCCTCCTCGACGGACAGCGTCGTCTCCGCCGCATCCGACGTTCCCGTGAAGCGGACCTCGCACGAACCCTTCTTCACGAGGCGCGCCTCGACCGTCCCCGTAAAGTCCAGCGTACGGTTCGCGCCGCCCGCAGTCCCCGTAATCGTCACCGTCAACGCGCCCGCCTGGAGCCGGGCGATTTCCACGCGCCGGTTCGCATCCACCCAGGCGACGTTGAGAACGAAGTCCGCATCCGCAGACAGCACGCCCGCTAACCGCGCGGCGCGCGCAAAGGCAACGGACGCGCCCTTTCCGACCACGCAAACGTCATTCGTCAGCGTCACGTCTCCAATCTGGAGCCTGGAGGAAGACGCGCCGTCCACATACACCTTCCCCGAACCCATCCCGCCCGGACACGGCTCGAAGACGCCGCCGTGCAGACGCCAGTTGCCCGTCAGCGACGGACAGGCGGCGTCCTGGAAGAACGTCCCTCCGCTCCCCGTGATCACCAGGTCGCCGCTCCCCGCGAAGGAGACGCCGCACCGCACCGTGCCCTGCGAGTGCTGGATCGTGAGGCCCTCCGTCCCCACGTCGAATGTCGCGCCCTTGAACGTGACATTCCCCGAGATGACGAGTGTATCGCCCGGCCGGGGCGTCTGCACAGGCGACCAGCTCGCGGCCGCCGTGAAGTCGCCCTCCGTCGTGGCGCCGCCGTTCCATGTCAGCGTATCGGCACGCACCCCCGCCAGTCCCGCCAGCGCGGCCACCCCCAGCAACATCCATCTGAACATTCGTCCCGTTCCTTTCATGCGTTTCTCCTGACTCCGTTATTGGAAACCGTATAAGTTTAACATCACCCCCCCCCCCCCGTCTGTCAAATGCAAATTAAAGAAAATCCACCCGTGATTGCGGACGGGACGGAGCCCGTCCCTA
>CAKULR010000040.1 GCA_934667295.1 uncultured Kiritimatiellota bacterium | reverse complement strand
TATTTTGTCCTTCATCGCTACCCGCTTTCTTCTTAGGCTTCAAGAAGAAAGTGTAAACCTATCATAAAACCGGACATCTGCCCTAAAGGATAATTTCAATCACCAACCTATATTTAGGACAGGGACATTCGCCACGAATCCATCTCTGAACTTCCAGGGACGACGCGAATTTGTTCTTGACATACCGAACTATGGCGGTTCCAGCGGTTCACCTATCATTCTTTTTGACGAAGGGAAGTATTGGAAACATGAAGGATTTAACAATGCAGCCATGGTAATGGGGTCAAGATTTAAGTTGCTTGGGGTGAATTATGCAGCCTGTCTTGCAAGGAGTAATGGGCGGGTACTACTGCCACCACCCGATCAAAACATCTTCCCTGTTGAATCTATGATTCCAAACAATACCGCGTTTGTAATCAAGGCTTCGCGGATCAAGGAACTCGAAAAACAGATACAGTCCCTTCCATGACACTTTAGAGTCGTTTAGAATGCATATCTAACAAAGGGAAATATTCTCCATCAAATTCGTAGGCACAAATCCTACAGAAAGTTAAAGAAACTCTCAAACACCGCCTAAATGAATACTTTGGCTAATCAAATTTCACTTCCGCTTGCGCATTACAACGCAGGCAGAGTCTTTGTTTTCGCTCCCGAAGGGTGTCGACTTCTCGTTCCCGATTGTCGGCAATTGGCGACTTGAACAGGCAACACAGGGACAGCTTGAAAACATTGAAGTCGATGAGGACGGGCTTCACTGGCCTGACCTTGACGAGGACCTTTCCTTTGAAGGGCTGCTTCATGGCGATTACGGGCAGTTTGTGCGTCGCCCGGCGGTTGCCTGTTCGTGAGATATGCCGACTGAACGTCCCGATAACCTGAAGCGCCTTGCCGCCCGAGGGCGAAGAGCCTCAAGACGGACGTCCCCGCACGCGAGCCGTGGCAGATGACCAACTTCGTCCGCTGATGGTGGAAAGAAACGGCATCGTCGTCTGGTCGAGGTGGGGGCGCGGTTTTTAACACAGAGCGGCCTACGGCCGGGCGAAGAGAGGCGACGGGGAGGTTCGCTCCGCGCACGTCTGTCGGCTTTGTCGCACCTTCAGCGTGGTTTGGGTTTAACGCAAAGAACGCAAAGGGGAGAGACGCAAAGACACGCGAAGACCTTTGTCGGCTTGGCTGCAACAGTCTTTGCGATCTTGGCGTCTCTCCCCTTTGCGCCCTTTGCGTTGAAAGAATGTGCCTGGCGCAAGAAGAGTTCGCAGAACGCGCGAAGCGCTTCTCCCGCGATCTCCCCTTGCCCCGCGAAGCGGCTCTGTGTTCATAATATAGCGCGTCTCTAAAACCTGAAACCTGGAACCTGAAACCTCATCGTGGGAGTGTGCTATACTGTCTGCGAGGTTACAGGCATGAAACACATTCTTCACGTTTTCGTTCCCGCCGTGTTGTCGGCGCTTCTCCTGTGGGCGGTCTATCCGCCGATGGGGGAGGTGTGTGCGCTCGCGTTCGCGCTCGTGCCGCTTCTGGTGGTGCCGCGTCTCGGTTCGCCGAAACGGGCGGCGCAGACCTGGTTCCTGGGGGGCTTCCTCTTCTGGTTCGCGACGCTTGCGTGGATGCCGGCTATTTCGAAGAACAACGGTCCGCTACCGCTCGTGGTCCTGGGGTGGATCGGGCTGGCCGCGCTCTGCGCCGGTTTCTTCGCGCTCTTCGGCTGGCTTGGCGCCCGCGCCTGGTCCCGCCTCTCCTCCGCCCGGCGTCCGATGTCTCCCGTCTGCAAGCTTCTCCTGATCCTGTTCGTTGAACCGGTCCTCTGGGCGGGGATCGAGTGGGTGCGGAGCTGGCTCTTCACGGGGTTCGCGTGGAACTTCCTGGGGACGGCCCTCGGGCAGATCCCGTCGCTGGCGGCGCCGGCGCGTCTGGGCGGCGTCTACCTCGTGAGCGCGCTCGTCGTCCTCCTCAACGGCGTCTTCGCGACGCTTGTCTGCCGCCTTGGGGCGCAGATGTGTCCGCAACGGGCCGGCGAAGACGGGGATGGGGTGTCCGCAGTGGCGTGTGGCGGACGGCTGGAGGTGTGGCGGCTGACGTTCGGGAACCGGTGGGGACGCATGTGCGAGACGGCGTTTCCGCTCGGCCTCATCTTGCTTGTCTTCGGGCTTTCCAACCTTTCCCTGACGGCCTTCTCGTCCGATGGCGCGGGGGCCCTGCGCGAGGAGTCGTCCGTACACGCGCTGCGCGTCGCCCTCGTCCAGCGGAACGCGCCGTGCATCTTCGCGCGGCGGGACCGCGCGCAGGATCCCTACGAGGTCTTCGACCGATTGCTCTCCGTCGCGTCGGCGGCGCGTCCGGACCTCGTCGTGTGGGCGGAAAGCGCGATGTCGGAGTTCGGGCACCTGGACAGCGACGGGGCGCGGCATGCGGCGCTCTTCTTCGCGCGGAAGACGGGCGGGGCGTCCCTGCTCGCGGGCGGCGACTGGTGGTACCGGGTGCAGGACGGGGAGAAGGAGGTACGCCGCGTCTGGAACGCGGCGGCGCTCTACACGCCCACGGCGACGAACGTGGAGCTGCAGGTCTACGGCAAGCAGCACCTCGTGCCGTTCGGCGAGTACATCCCCTTCGACAAGTGGATTCCGCCGCTCCAGCGGCTGTCGCCGGTAGGGGTCTCGATCTGGCCGGGCGAGGCGAAGGTGCTGCGTCTGCGGCTCAACCGGGAGGAGGGGGCGACGGTCGCCGTGGCGCCGCTCATCTGCTATGAGGACACGGATCCGGTCCTGGCGCGCAAGGCAGCCCGCCTGGGGGCGCAGGCGATCGTACTCATCACGAACGACAGCTGGTTCTCGCATTCGCAGGAGCCGGTGCAGCACGCCTGGCAGGCGGTCCTGCGGGCGATCGAGACGGGGCTGCCCGTCGTGCGGGTGGGGAATTCGGGCGTGACGGGGATCATCTACCCGTCCGGGCGGACGCGGTGGCTGGAGGACGGCGAGGGGCGTCCGCTGGTGGACGCCGCCGGCACGATGGTCGAGTCCGTCCCCGTGGTCGCGTCGCCCGCCCTGACGCCCTACACCCGCTTCGGCGACCTGCCCCTCGCGGTCCTCTTCGCCGTGTGCCTCGGTTTCGTCTGCTACAATCCGAAAAAGGAATGCCCATGAAAAGAATCCTGAAGAAAGCCCTGTGCCTCATTGCGGTGGGATTGACGTGCGCGGCGGGCGCGGTGACGACGTTCGACGCGGCGGAGTCCGTCTGGCCGGCGGGGCTCGCGGAGGAGATGAACACGCTCATCGCGTTCCGCGCGCCCTTCGAGGTGAAGGCGGGGGAGAAGCCGGTCCTGAAGATGGTGGCGTGGTATTCCTACCGGGTGACGCTGAACGGCGCGTTCGTGGGGTTTGGTCCGGCGCGCGGGCCGAAGGGGTTCTTCCGGCCCGACGAGTGGGACCTTTCCAAGTCCGCGAAGCCGGGGCGCAACGAGTTGTGCGTCGAGGTGACGGGCTACAACGTGCCGAACTTCTACCTGATGGAGCAGCCGCCGTTCTTCAAGGCGGAGGTGGTGTGCGGCGGGGAGGTGCGTGCCGCCACGAAGCGGACGGGCGGGAATTTCGCCGCGACGCGCCAGCCGCGTGTCCAGAAGGTGCCGCGCTACTCCTTCCAACGGACGTTCGCGGAGGCGTACCGTCTGCCCGCGCCCGCGCGGCCGCCCGTCCTCGCGCTCGCCGCCGCGCCGGAGCCGGCACTCATCGAGCGGCGGGCACCGTACCCGGACTTCGAGGTCAACCCGCGCATGGCGCCCGTCTCGTTCGCGCAGATCCGCCTCGACGGGACGCTGCCCGTCCACGCCGACCGCGCGCTCACGCTGCCGGGGAAGGCGCCGGCCTTCAAGGGCGTCCCGCTCGCGGACCTCGAACTCAACGTCTCCTTCCTCGCCCAGCGGCTCGTAAGCGGCAACCGGCGTCCGGCCACGGAGGCCGAGAAGGGGGCGGCCGCGTTCCCGCTCGCGGCGGGCGCGTCGATGGTCTTCGACAACGGCCTCAACGATTCCGGATTCCCCGGCCTGCGCGTGGAGGTAAAGAAGCCCGGGCGGCTCGTGATACAGTTCGACGAAGTGCTCGCCGCAAACGGCGAGGCGCGCGGCATCCGGCGCTACAAGGACTGCTGCAACGCGCTCGTGTGGGACTTCGCGGCGCCGGGCGTCTACGAGGTGGACGCCTTCGAGCCCTACACAATGCGCTATGTGGAGGTGGACGTCGTCTCGGGCGAGATGGTCGTCTCCGCGCCGCGCTTCCGCAGCTACAAGAACCCCACGGCGAAGCGGGCCCGCTTCCGCGCGAGCGACCCCGCGCTCGTCGCGATCTTCAACGCGGCGAACGAGACCTTCCGCCAGAATGCGGCGGACGTGTTCATGGACTGCCCGGGCCGCGAGCGCGCGGGCTGGAACTGCGACGCCTACTTCACGGCCCCCGCCTCCACGCTCCTGACGGGCGACTTCGCGCTGGAGCGCGTCTTCGAGGAGAACCTGGCGCTGCCGCCCGCGTTCGACGACATCGCGGACGGGGCTCTGCCGATGTGCTATCCCTCCGACCACCGCGACCGCACCCACATCCCGAACTGGGGCATGTGGTTCGTCCTGGAGACGGAGGAGTACCTGCGCCGCACGGGCGACCGCGAGACGGTGGAGGCGCTGCGTCCGCGCCTGGAGAAGTTCGTGGCGTTCCTCTGGAAGTACCGCAACGGCGACGGCCTCCTCGAACGCCTGCCGGGCTGGATCTTCGTCGAGTGGAGCCGCGCGAACAAGCTCGTGCAGGACGTGAACTACCCCTCGAACATGACGTGGGCCGACACGCTTGAGGCGATGGACCGCCTCTACGGACGGCCGGACCTTGCCGCCGAGGCGGCGCGCGTGCGGGCGGAGGTGCGCCGCCAGAGCTGGACGGGCTCGTGGTTCTGCGACAACGCCGTCCGCCAGAAGGACGGCACGCTCAAGCTCTCGGGCGAATGCACGGAGACGTGCCAGTACTATGCGTTCTTCCACCGGGTCGCGACGCCCGAGACGCACCCCGCGCTCTGGAAGCGGCTGCTCACGGAGTTCGGCCCGTCGCGCTACGATCCGGCGGACAGGAAAAAGATGCTCAAGTACCCCGAGATCTGGCCCTCCAACGCCTTCATCGGCAACTACCTGCGCCTGAAGCTGCTGGAACGCGCGGGCCTCGGGCGGCAGATTCTCGACGAGACGAAGGGCTACTTCACGTACATGGCGGAGCGGACGGGGACGCTGTGGGAGAACGACACGACGAGCGCGAGCTGCAACCACGGCTTCGCTTCCTACGCGGCGGTGCTTCTCGTCCACAGCGTCCTCGGCGTGGAGGTGGACCATCTGAAGAAGACCGTGACGGTGCGTCCGACGGACGTCGACCTCGACTTCTGCGGTGTCACGCTGCCCGTCCCCGGCGGCGAGATCGTCTACGACTGGGTGAGGAAGGATGGACGCCGGGAGGAGACGTTCGCGGCGCCGCCCGGCTGGCGGCTCGTCCATGCCGTCTCCGCCGCCGCGCTGGAGAAGGCGTTCGCCCGCACGGTGCTGCCGAAGGGCAACCGCATCGTCGTGGCCAACGCGCTCAAGGCCGTCTACGAGGCCGACCGCGCGGCGGACGCCGCCTGGTCGGCGTGTCCGACACCGGCGGCGCTGAAGGCGCGCCAGGAACAGGTGCGCGCGCGGCTCGTCCGGGCGCTTGGCGGCTTCCCGGCGCGGAGTCCGCTCAACGTGACGGTGACGGGGCGCGTGCCGCGCGAGGGGTACATGGTGGAGAAGTTGTACTTCGAGAGCCAGCCCGGACACGCCGTGACGGCGCACCTCTTCCTGCCGGATCCCGCGAAATACCCCGGAAAGCGTCCCGGTGTCGTCATCCCGTGCGGACACGCGCTGAACGGGAAGGGGTCGCCCGGCTACCAGCGCGGCGCGCTGCAGGCGGCGCAGGCGGGGCTCGTGGCGCTCGTCTACGACCCGATCGACCAGGGGGAGCGGCGGCAGTGCCGGGGCGACGCGCGGCTTTGGAACTGCGAGGCGCACAACAACGTGGGGCGGCGGGCGGAGTTGCTGGGGTGGAATACGGCGCGTTTCCGCACGTGGGACGGCATCCGCGCCCTGGACGTGCTGGAGGCGCGTCCCGAGGTGGACGCCGCGCGGCTCGGCGTGATGGGGCATTCGGGCGGCGGGACGATGACGAGCTGGATCATGGCGCTCGACGACCGCGTGGCGTGCGCCGCACCGAGCGGGTTCCTCTCGACGCTGCGCGCCGTGTGCGAGCAGTGCGGTCCGCAGGACGCCGAGCAGTTCGTCTTCGGCCAGCTCGCGTTCGGCTTCAACCACCTCGGCCACATCCTCCTGCGCGCGCCGAGCCCCGTCCTGCTCTGCGCCTCGCATGGCGACTTCTTCCCGTTCTCGGGCGTGCTGGAGACGGCGGGCCGCGCCGCCGACGCCTACCGGATGCTCGGCGCGGAGGGGGCGTTTGCGCTTTCGGACACGCTGGGTCCGCACCACTGGCACGAGTCGACGCGCACGCGCGCCGTCGCCTGGATGAACCGCTGGCTGCAGGGTGGCGCGGACCTCGGGCCGATGCAGGACGCCCGCAACCTCCAGTTCGGCTTCGACTACGCGCGCGTCGACACGGGCCTCGGCTTCGAGCCGAAGAATCTCGCGTACATGCGCACGAATGCGTGGGCGGCCACCGTCACGCTGACGGGCAGCACGCTCGACCTGCCGGGCGCGCGCACGGTCTACGACCTCATGAAGGACGAGGCGGAGGCCGCGCGGGCGGCGCGTCCCGCCCTCACGCCGGAGCGCGTGCGGGAGGTCGCGGGAATCGGCGCGGCGACGTTCGAGGTCTGCAACCCGTTCCGCGCGGACGGGGTTGACTGGGCCGTGCTCGTGCGCGGGGACGGCACGCCGATCCCCGTCGCCACCGTCGGCGCGGGCGCGCCCGCGCTCGTCGTCTCGGATGCGGCGGACCGCCGGACGCTCGCCCCGCTCGTCGCGCGGCTCGTTGCGGACGGGCGGCGCGTCACGGTCGCCGACATCCGGGGCTTCGGCGAGACGGCGAAGGGGCGGCACGTCTTCTACGGCGTGAGGGACGGGGACGAGGAGATCGCGCAGCTCAACGGCCTCGTGGGCGTGTCGCGCGTCGGCCGGCGCGCCGAGGACATCCTGGCCACCGCCGCCTACGCGGGCGGCGGTCGGCCGGTCGAGCTGGTGGCCTGCGGACGGGCGGCGGTCGGCGCGGCGCACGCCGCCTACGTGGGCGGGAAGACGTGCTTCTCCGGCCTCGTCCTTGAAGCCCCGCCGCCCGCATGGGGGGCGCTCTTCGCCGACGACGCGAAGCCGTTCCGCTTCGCGGATGTCGTCCACAACGCCTGGCGTTTCTACGACTGGAAAGATTTATGCAAAAAACTTTCCGACCCCCATTGACGGCGCGCAGAAGTTATGGCATACTATGTCCCCGTTGCACCCGTGGTGAAATTGGCATACACGCAAGATTCAGGTTCTTGTGCCGCAAGGTGTGTGGGTTCGACTCCCACCGGGTGCACCAAGTGAACGTGGCCCCTTCGTCTATCGGCTAGGACATATGGTTCTCATCCATGTAAGAGCGGTTCGACTCCGCTAGGGGCTGCCAATCAGGGCGGGAAATGAAGGTATTCATCAAAGTCCTCTTGCGCGTGTGCGCGTATTCCGTTCTCGCCTGTCTCCTTTTCCTCTTTCTGGCGCTGTGCGCGCTCGTCTGCTTCGAGCAGCCGGTTCCGCGCGTCATCCTGGACCGCGTGCTGGCCGGGGTGTCCACGGCGGACTACCTGGTGCGGGCCGACGCCGCGACGTTCCGCTTTTCACGGGGGTTGCGGATCCGGAACCTGCGCGTCCTCGACAAGGGGCGGCAGTATGGTCCGAAGAAGGGGCCCGCCGTCACGGTGATGTCGGCGTCGCAGGTGGACGTGGAGCTCGACCTGCGGCGGCTTCCGTGGTCGCGCGCGACGGTCCTGCGGGGCGTCACGCTCGTGGACTTCCGCTATCCGCGTCGGCCGATGGGGTACTACATCCCCGATTCGATCGAGTTCCCGGGGCAGCCGGACTTCCGCGAGGTGGACGTGCCGCTGAAGCTGGACCTCCCCGAGCTGCGTCCGTTCCGGGTGCGGCTGGTCCATCCCGAGATCCTGGGCATCGCCGCGCCGCTCGTGGAGGTGCCGTTCGTGGAGGTGACGGGCGACGGCCTCCGCGTGCGGGAGGCGTCCCTCCGCTGGCCGGACACGGACGAGACGATGACGGTGACGGGGAACGTGACGCTGGACCTACGGGACCAGCTGCTGCACGGCGTGGTCGGCGGCCAGGCGCGCCAGCACAACATCCGCCCGCTCCTCGTCGCGCTCGACATCACGAACTCCTACCAGTTCATCGACGCCTTCACGAAGGTGGAGAAGCCCGTCGACGTCACCTGTACCTTCGACGTCAACCTCCGCAACAACGACCTCCGCATCCTCCTCGACCTCCATCCCCAGGGCGGCCGCCACCACGGCGTGCCGCTGAAGCGCGTGGACGGCAAGGTCGACATCCGCGTCTTCGTGCGCGACACGTACCAGAACGCACGCGTCACCGTGGGGCCGCTCGTGGGGGCGCTCGCGGACGGCTCGGCGGTGGAGGGCACGCTCGTCTACGAAAGCACGAACGACGTCTCCACCGGGTTCTTCGACGTGGGGACGCGCGCGCCGCTGCGGGACGTGCTCGCCATCGCGGACGTGATGAACGACGGCACGCTCGACTGCCTTTCCGTCACGAACGGCGTCCCCACCGTCACGCTCAACGGGCGCCTCGCGGTCGATCCGGCCCATGCCGCGCGGAACGACCTCCACGGCACGCTCGCGTTCGCGCAGGGGAGCCTCTTCGACATCCCGCTGCGCGAGGCGTCGGCGGCGTTCCACGTGGACGGCACGACCGTCACGTTCACGAACGCCGTGGCGCGGGGTCCGCAGGGCGGGCGCGTGGCGGGCGGGGGCGTCATCGCCGTGCCGGAGTCGCGCCGGAACCTCGCGACGTTCGGGCTTGACCTCACCGGCGAGTCGCTGGTCCTCGCCGACCTCGCGCAGGTCTTCGGCGTCGACCACGGGGAACGGCGCGGGTTCGTCTCCGGGCACGTCGCGCTGACCGGTCCGCTCGAAACGAACGCCGTCGCCCGCCTGGCCGGCGCGGGCCATCTCGTGTGCCGGGACGGGCATCTTGCGCAGATGAAGCTCTTCGCGGGGCTCACCGACTACCTGGCGAAGCACGTGCCGGGCATTTCCGGGATCGTGAACCTCTCGGAAGGGGCGCTCGACTTCACGCTCCGGGACGGCGTGTTCAGCGCCACGAACGTCGTCGTGTCGGGGCGGCTCCTCTCCGTGCGCGCGGAAGGCACCTACGACCTCGTGAAGGACCGCCTCGACTTCCGCGCGCGCGTGGCGCTCACGAAGAACGACTCCCTCCTCGGCAAGCTCGCGACGCCGATCACGTGGCCGTTCTCCAACCTCGCGCAGGTGCTGCTCGACTTCGGCATCCACGGCTCCCTGGACGATCCGGCGTGGACGTACACCCGCAACCCCCTTGGCCTCCTTCCCGTCGGGAAGGACCGCTGAGCGTCAGTTTCGTATTGCGTCCCCGGCGGGGAATCGGTATACTGCCATCCCGATTCAACCCTGCAAGTTCAGTTAGAGGAGTCTCGATGTTCCGTATTGTTTCGTTCTCGCTCGCCGTGTTCGCGGTGAGTTCCCTGTGCCTGGCGGCCAACCAGGTCGTCGTCGTCAAGAAGTCCGGCGCCGAGCGCGTCGTCGTGTCGGTCGAGACGGCGGAGGGGTCGCCCGCGGCCAAGGCCTTCAACACGTCCCTGCGGCGCAACCTCGGCATGAGCGGCTACTTCAAGATCGGTCCGAACGGCCAGATCAAGGTGACGGGCACGCCGGGCGCGGGCGTCACCGCGACGGGCAACGGCAAGCAGGTCAAGACGGCGGCCGCATTCTCGGACGAGAAGGCGGCGCGCATGGCGGCGCGCGCGTTCTCGGACGCGCTCGTGCAGGCGTACGAGAACAAGAAGGGCTTCGCCTGCGACCGCATCACCTTCGTGGACCGTAAGGGCAAGGACAACGCGGAGCTCTACGTCTGCTATCCCGACGGCTACGACATCCGCCAGCTCACGCGCGACCACCGCGCCGCCGTGGGGCCCCGCTGGACCCCGAACAAGCGGGAGATCTACTACACCGGCTTTCTGCAGCAGACCCCGCTCGTCTACCGCATCAACCCGGACAACGGCCAGCGCGCGCTGCTCGCGCAGTTCACGGGCCGCGCGACCGGCGCCGCCGTGGCGCCCGACGGGTCGCGCTACGCGATCGTCCTCTCGCACCAGGGCAACCCCGAGCTCTACGTGGTCTCGCCCGGCGCGAACCGCATCGACCGCATGACGCGCACGCCCGCCGCCTCCGAGGCGTCGCCGTGCTGGAACGCGAACGGCTCGAAGATCGTCTACGTGACGGACCTCTCGCGCCAGCCGCAGATCTACCTGCTCGACGTCGCCTCCCGGAAGTCGACGCGCATCACGAACACGGGCAGCCAGAACACGAATCCGGACTGGGGCCCAGACGGGCGCATCGTCTACGCCTCCAAGCGCGCGGGGCAGAACGTCCTCGTCGTGATGGATCCCCTCAAGGGCGAGTCCACCGCCCGCGTCGTCACGAAGCCCGGCAACTGGGAGCATCCAAGCTGGGCCGCCGACGGGCGCCACGTCGTCGCCGAGCGCGACGGCGCGCTCTTCATCGTCGACACGGCCCCCGAGGAGGACCGCGATCCGCCCGTGCGGCTCTTCCACAACGCGGGCCACTGGATGAACCCGGCCTGGAGCCGTTGAGACGGCTTAAGCCCTTAACGTCAAAAAGGAGGAACGAGATGAAGCGTCGTGAATTTCTGGGCCTGGCGGCGGGTGCCGCGGCGATGGGGGGCTGCTGCTCCCTCTTCAGGGGCGAACAGCCGAAGATCCTCTTCGGCGCGTGCCGGGGCATCAAGGACGTGCCGCTCATGAAGGAGATCGGCTACGACTTCTTCGAGGGCGGCGTGGCGGGCATGTTCGTGCCGGAGAAGGACGAGGAGGCCTGGAAGAAGCAGAAGGAGGC
>CAKULR010000039.1 GCA_934667295.1 uncultured Kiritimatiellota bacterium | reverse complement strand
ACGGCGCGTGGTTGTAGAGCGCGTAGACGGCGCAGGGCGTGTTCGTCGCGGAGACGGGCGCGCCCGCCGCGTCCCGCGCGCCGGCCGTCCAGACGACGGGCCGGTCGAGGACCGTCCCCTCCTCCTGCGCGCGCGCATCCTTCACGAGCGCGGCGAGCCCGCCGCCCGCCGCCGCCTTTCCGTCCAGAGGCTTCACCGTCACCGAGACCTTCTCGCCATACGGCCAGAGCCGCGCCTGGAACGGATCGGCGGCAATGCCGCGCGGCACGCCCGCCCGGTCGAAGGCGGCGGCAATCGCCCCCGGCGACGCCACCGTCACGAGCAGCGATTCGTAGGCGCGGTCGGAGAGCGGGCCGATCGCGAGGAACTCGACCGGCTCGCCCGTCCCGATCCCCGTCGCCTCCGCGAGGAAGCGCACGGTGTGCGCCGCCCTGTCCCACACGACGCCGTCCGGCGCCTTGTTCGCGGCCTTCCAGCGCGCAATCGCGTTCGTCTGCACGGGCGCCCAGTCCGTCGGCGCCTTCGGGACGGCGAACAGGGGCAGGACAAGAACGGCGGCGAGAAGGGTTTTCACGGCTGGATCCCCTTCACGGCGCGCTTGAAGCCCTCGGCGGAGCGGGCGATGATCGCCTCGTCCACGCTGCACGAGAGGCGGATGTAGCCGGCCATGCCGAAGCCGCGCCCCGGCACCGCGAGGATGAGTTCCCGCTGGAGCGCGTCCACGAACGCGAGGTCGTCGCCGCCCGGCGCCTTCGGGAAGAAGTAGAACGCCCCCTTCGGCATCGTGAAGGCGATGCCCGCGTCCGTCAGGATCTGCGCCATCAGACGGCGGCGGCGGTCGTAGACGCCGAGGTCCACCGTCTGGTCGAGGAGCTGCGCGGCGAGGCGCTGGCCGATCACCGGCGCGTTCACGAAGCCGAGCGTGCGGTTCGTGAGCGTGACCGCGTTCACGAGCGTCGCGCCGTCCGGCATCGCGGGGCTCACCGCCACGTAGCCGATGCGCTCGCCCGCGAGGGAGAGCGTCTTCGAGAAGGAGCCCAGCACGACCGCGTAGGGCGTGAGCGGCATCACGGGCGGCACCACCGCGCCGTCGTAGGCGAACGCGCGGTAGGGCTCGTCGCTCAGGAGGTAGAGCGGACGCGCCGCGTCGCCGAGTTCGGCCGCGCGCCGGGCGTTCACCTCGTTCACGATCGCCGCGAGGCGCTTCAGGTCCTCCTCCGCGTAGATGCACCCCGTCGGGTTGTTCGGCGAGTTGATGAGGAACGCACGCGTCTTCGGCGTCACCGCCGCCGCCATCGCCTCGAAGTCGGGGCGGAACCCCTCGTCCGGTTTCGCGTCGATGGCCTTCAGCACGCCGCCGAAGTGCCCGCAGTAGCTGCCGTACTCGACGAAGTACGGGGCGGGACAGATCACCTCGTCGCCCGGCTCGATCACCGCGCGGAAGAAGCTCACGAGCGCCCCGGCCGCGCCCACCGTCATCACGATGCGGTCCGCCGGCACCGCCGTCGCCTGCTGCCCCGAAAGGTACCCCGCGATCGCCTCGCGCACGGCGGGGATGCCGGCGTTCGGACAGTACCCGAGTCCGAGCGGCTTGACCGCCTGCGCGGCGATTTCCTCCAGCACCGCCTTGGCTTTCGCCGGCGGCGGCACGTCCGGGTTGCCGAGCGAGAAGTCGCAGACCGCGTCCGCGCCATGCTGTTTCTTGAGTTCGATGCCCTTCTCGAACATCTTGCGAATCCACGACGAACCCGTCATGGACTGTCGAATCTGATTCGTAACCGTTTGCATGACGCGATTATACCACAAAACCGAAGACACGGGCGGTCATTCACGCGAATGGAGGGGCACGTGGCGGAACACACCCGTGCACGGGAGGGTCGCATGGCGGAACTCCGCGCACGGGGGAACACATCCGCACACGGGACCGCATGGCGGAACACATCCGCGCAGGGGAGGGTCGCAGGCGGAACTCCGCGCGCGGGGGAACACATCCGCGTACGGGAGGGTCGCGCTCCCGCGCGACCGGGCCCCGGATGCCCCACAACGCCACGTGCCGAAACAGCGCGGGCACTTCGCGTACCGCACCAAGCATGCCGTCTCCGTCATGCCGCCTTCGTCTCGACGGGAGCCGGACAGGACACGAGAAGTCCGCTTGGCCCATTCATTCACAGCCATCCTGTCACACGGGTAGCACCCCATTCTCCACCACCAACAAAACCAACAAGAATTCATATTCCCAACTATTATTCATATTCCAAATTTCCAACTAGAATTATTCCGCACCATAATCTCAACAATAGTCCTTATCGCGAAATGTGAGATTTCACTGCGTAAGAAGACTTCCCTTCTCGACTTGAACAAAAAGCATACAAAATTCGCAATAAACCTAAAAATAGTTTTGATTCGAATGTCTCACACGGAGAAACAGAGGAATCTCTGGATTCCTCTTGCTTCGGTAATCAAATATTGTGAACCACAAAGATCATAAACCCCTTGTGTCCTTTGTAATCTTTGCGGCAAAGAATTACCATATTTTATCACCCTATCTATCGTCTTCCCTGGTCTTCCCTGTTAGAGTCCTCCTTATCAAGAAGATTTCGTCCGCACCGTAATCTCAGATTTATTGGTCCGGCAATGAAAGGGGTTGATAAACTCCGATGATTGATGCTCTCGCGCGGCCTACGGCTACCCTCCGAAGCACGCTTCTGCGGCGCATTCCCGCTCCGCAGGCTACATCTGGCTTCGCAGAAGCCAGTCGCAGACAATCACTTACAGGGGCGTGAAGTGCGAATGTTGCAACCTTTGGTAGAGACATTCTGCGGAGCGGTAGCGAGAGCCGCACGAATCGGAGTTGTTTCCACACTGGGGAGAATCAACCTAATTTATTGCCGCATCTATAGGGGTCTGTGGAATGGCGGTGTCTGTGTGAAGAAAGAGAACCTACAGGAACAAGATTATGGTGCGGACGAAATCTTGTTTCCATGCGTGTTCCATTCCTTTTCAACGCCACGCGCCGAGGCGGCGCGGGTACATCGCGTACCGAACCAAACATGCCGCCTCCGTCATGCCGCCTCCGTCTCGACGGGGGCCGGACAGGACACGAGAAGTCCGCTTGACCCATTCATTCACAGTCATCCAGTCACACGGGCAGTTCCCCTTCTCCAGCACCCACAAGAATTCGTACTCCCAACTATTCGTATTTCCAACTAGAATTATTCCGTACCATAATCTCAACAATTGTCCTCATCGCGAAATGTGAGATTTCACTGCGTAAGAAAATCTCCCTCTTCGAACGGATCGAAAGCACACAAATTTCGCAATAAACATAAAAATATTCTAGATTCGAATGCCTCACACGGAGAAATCACTGGATTCCTATTGCTTCGGTAATCAAATATTGTGAGCCACAAAGGTCACAGTAGTTGATTGCCGGAGCAATAAGTGCGACTTCGCTTCGGAACATTTCTGTTTCCAGAATCAGGTCTGACCTGATTCTGGAAATCTCATATTCGAATCCTCATCGCGTGAACAAAAAGCCTATTCCAACGGCGGCGAGGCCGGCGAAGACGGACACGGACGCATACAGCACGGCGTGGCCATACTGTGCGCCCTCAAGCAGATGGAACATCTCGTTCGAGAAGGTCGAGAACGTCGTGAAGCCGCCGCAGAACCCCACGACGGCAAAGGCGCGGACGGCAACGACGTTTCCCGTCGCGTGCGCAAGGGCGCCGGAAATGAGTCCGATCGCCAGCGAACCGACGACATTCACGCCCAGCGTACACCACGGAAAGCCCGCCGACGTCCCCAGTCCCTGTGAAACGAGGTAGCGGGCGACGCCTCCCAGCGCGCTGCCGAACGCCACAAGGCAGACATGCATATGTATACCGTCACACGATGTTCGCGCATCCAGCGCTAGCGTCCAAGGGAATTAATTCTCGACCCAGACATTGCGGAACTGCACGGCGCCGCCCTCAGCCTGGAGCGCAATGGCGCCCTTGGCGACGGTGATGCCCGTCAGGCGGTTCAGCTCGACGCCGTTGACGCGGTTGACGAGCGTGTCGCCCTTCAGCTCGACTTCAAGCACGTTCCACTCGCCGAAGGGCTTCTCGACGTCGGCGCCCTTGCGCGGAGCCTTGGTGATGCCGGACAGGGCCTGCGCCGGATCAAACGGCGAACGCGGCTCGAAGCCCGCGAAACGCAGCCCCGCGAGGCCCAGCACGTCCCCCATCGCCCCACGGCAGAGCTGGTTTTCGAGGCACGTCGGGAGGAACGTCCCGTGTTCGGCGGCGAGCCGCACGAAAACGCCGGAGTTCGGCTTCTCCGTCTTCCGCCACCAGCGGTACTCGACGTGCAGACGGAAGTCCGCGAAGTCGCTGCGCTTCGTGCGCAGGTAGCCGAACGGCGTGCCCGTCGTTAGGATCGTCCCGTCCTTGACGAACCACGTCGGCTCGTCCGCCGTGTAGCCACCGGTCACCTCGTGGTCGACCACCGACGTCCAGCCGGAAAGGTCCTTCCCGTTGAACAGCTCAACCCGTTCGGCCTGTGCCGCGAGAACCGCCAGGCATCCCGCCAAAAGCACCCCGCCAACCGACTTCATGTCTTTCGCCTTCATGTTTCCATTCCTTTCGAATCTGCGTTCACACGTCATGCAGGACAACCTGCACCACAAGAAACTTGAACGGCGTCATTCTATCAAACCGCCCGTCCTCCTGTCCATCGGGAAACGATCGCGCAGGAGCGCGCGCCCCTCCCCGCAACGGACGCCATGCGTCGGGCGGCTTCCTTGGCCCTACTTGACCTTTTTCCGGAACTGTTCGCGCACCGCCTCGACGGCGAGCTTGGGACGGCGGTAGAGGTCGTAGAGCCCGCCCGTGTTCACGCCGTAGGAACGGTTGCGCATGCCCTTCGTGCGCGTGTAGGTCTTGCAGTCCGTGAACTGCCAGATCGCGACGCCCGCGATGTCCTTCTGCGCGAACATCTCCTCCAGCATGGTCCGCGTATACTCCTCCTGGAAGTCCTCCGTGTACTGGGCGCGCCCGCGCGGATCGCGTACGCCGTAGTCCGCCTTCACGCCCGTCTCGCTCACGACGATCGGGCGGTCATCCTTGTATTTGTCTCGGAAATACTTCACGATCCGCGCGTGGCATGCGCGGATGTTCGCGCGCATCTCCTCAGCCGTGCCCGTCGCCATCTCGTCGGAATACCAGCACGGGTAGGTGTTGTAGGCGATGATGTCCGTCTTCTCGTGCGAGATGCACGTGCGCGTGCGGTGGCAGGCGAAGGTGACGAGATGGCCCGTGTCCTCCGCGCGGATGACGTCGATCAGGCGCTCCACCAGCGACTTGCAGACGGGGAGGTCGGAATCGGGCTCGTTCAGGAACGCGCTCACGATCACGCTGGGATGGTTGCTCGAGTTGCGCACCATGAGCCGCGTCTCCTCCTCCTGCAGCTGGCGGAACTCGGGATCGGCGAGCTGCTGCCGACGGTTCCCCCATCCCAGGGACTCCTCCCAGACGAGCACGCCGAGTTCGTCGCAGAGGTCGAGGAACTGCGCGTTCTGCGCATAGTGGCTACCACGGATGAAGTTGCCGCCGAGGTCCTTGAGGTTCTTCACGTCCTCGTACATGAGCTGGATGGGCGTCGTCGCGCCGAACTCGTAGTGCGCCTCGTGGCGGTTCACGCCCTTCAGGTAGATCGGCTCGCCGTTGAGCGTGATGCGTCCGGCCGCCGTGCCGACCTGGCGGATGCCGAAGCGCGCCGAGACAGGTTTCGCCCGTTGGGAGGAAGGAGTGGAACAGGACACCGCGACGGTGTGCAGGTTGGGCGTCTCGGGCGTCCAGAGCCTGAAGGCGGGGACGGTGAGGGTGGCGCGGCGGTTCGCGAACGCGACGGGCCGGGCGGGGCCGCCGTCGAAGGCGACGTCCGCCGTGAAATCGCGTGGCGCCTCCTTCCCCGCGAACTGCGCCTCCAGCTCCACGCGGCCCGTGCGGTAGTCGCGCGTGCGCACGACGACGCGCCGCAGTTCGACGGGCTGCGTCTGCACCTCCAGCCACACGCCGTGGTGGAAGCCGCCGAAGGGGTAGAAGTCATAGAAGTCCCAGAAGAGCTTCACCTTCGCGTTGTCGACGGTCGAGTCGACCGCCGCGACGAGTTCGTGCGGACCGGCCTTGAGCGCGCCCGTCTCGAACTCGAACCGGCTCCACGGCAGCTTGCTGAAGCCGATCTCGCGTCCGTCGATCCAGTACTTCGAGCGAAGTCCGCAACCGTCCACCACGAGAAAGGCGTTCACCGCGTCGGACGCCAGCGCGAAGCGCGTGCGGTAGAGTCCCGTGCCGTGCTGGTTGAACCAGTGGGACATCGCGTTCCAGCAGCCCGGCACGACCATCTTGTCGTTCGCCGCGAAGGTGGACGACGTTGCCGCCTCCTCCAGCGGCTTCCCGCGCTCGAAGCGGAAGTCCCACAGTCCGTCCAACCCAATCCTCTCCATCGCGGACGCAACGCCCGCAACGAGAACGACCGCCATCAACGTACGCATCTTCATGTCCACCGCCTACATCCGTCCGCTTTTCACGTCGATGAGATCGCAGAGCCGCCTGTAGGCGAGCGCAAGGTCGTCGTTCGTGACCTGGAACATGTATTCGCCGGCGCGGGCCATCTCGCCCTCCGCGTTCGCGAGGCGGCGTTCGATGACCGCCGGCGCATCCGTGCCGCGTCCCTCCAGACGCGCCCGCAGCTCCTCCATCGACGGCGGGTTGATGAAGATGTCCATGTACCCCGCCCGCAGCGGATTCTCCGGCGGGAGGTGGTGGAACACCTGGTGGCGGACCTTCGCCGCCCCCACCACGTCGATGTCGAGGATCATCGAATGGCCCGCGTTCAGCACATCCACGATCGGCTGGCGCAGCGTCCCGTAAAAGTTGCCGTGGACTTCGGCGTATTCGAGGAAGGCGTCCTCCGCGATCAGCTCGCGGAAGCGCGCCACCGTGAGGAAGTGGTAGTCGAGGCCGTCCTCCTCCTCGCCGCGCGGCGCGCGCGTGGTGCAGGAGATGGAATACTCCATGTCGGGGTACTCCTGGAGCAGCATGTCGATAAGAGTTGACTTTCCGCACCCGGAGGGCGCGGAAAGCACGATAAACAGCGGTTTCACCGTCATGGCTGCGCTACGCTCCTCACCAGAGCGGACGCGGCCGGGGGCGCGGCGGCGGAGGGGGCGGCGGCGGTACGACCGGCTGCGTCACCACGACCGGCGCGGGCTGCACGACCACGGGGGCGGGCTGCTGGACGACGACCGGGGCCGGCTGCACGTACGTCGGCTGCTGGACCACGACCGGCTGCTGCACGACAACCGGCTGGGGCGGCGGCGGGGGAGGCGGCGGAGGCGCCCCCAGGATCGCGGTCGTCAAGCCGGCCGCAATGCCGCCCGCGATACCGCCCGCAATGGCATCGCCGCGATGATGGTGCCTGGCGGATGCCGTTCCAACCATGGCCCCCGCCACGAGAGTCGCAATAATGAGTTTCTTCATGTCTGGTTCTCCTGATTTGTCGTGTGCGTTTACAAGAGGCAAGGCGGTCGGACGGCGCGCATCTGACACGCCTCCTCCACGTTTTCTACACGAGGCCGCGCGCGACGAGGTGTTCGGCGATCTCCACCGCGTTCAGCGCGGCACCGCGCAACAGCTGGTCGCCCGAGACGAACATCTCAAGCCCCTTCCGGTCGTCGCGGCTGAGGTCCTGACGGATGCGGCCCGCGAGCACGTCGTACTTCGCGGTCGCGTCGAGCGGCATCGGATAGCCGCCGTTCAGCGGATCGTCCACCACCCTCACGCCCGGCGCGTGCGACAGGATCTCGCGCGCCTCGGCGGGCGTGATGTCCTCCTCGAACTCCAGGTTGAGTGATTCGGAATGGGCGCGGGCGATCGGCACGCGCACGCAGGTGCAGCTGAGGCGGAGCTCGGGGCAGTGCAGCATCTTGCGCGCCTCGTTGCGCATCTTGAGCTCTTCGAGCGTGTACCAGTTGGTCTCGTCGAACTTGTCGATGTGCGGGATGAGGTTGTACATGAGCTGGTGCTGGAACGCCTTCACCGCAAGCGGTTCGCCCTTCGCGTAGGACTGGATCTGGTCCTCCAGCTCGTCGAGGCCGGGCTTGCCGGCGCCGGAGGCGGCCTGGTAGGTGGAGGCGATGAGGCGCTTGAGCTTCTTCGCCTTGTGGAGCGGCGCGACGGCTTCGAGCATGATGGCCGTCGTGCAGTTCGGGTTCGCGATCACGCCCTTGTTCCAGTCGAGGTCCTCGGGGTTGACCTGCGGCACCACGAGCGGCACGTCGGGATCCTGGCGGAACGCGCGCGAGTTGTCGATCATCTTGGCGCCGGCCTTCACGACGGCGTCCCGCAGCTGGATCGCCACGTCCGTCTTGCCCGCGAAAAGCACAATGTCGAGGCCCTTGAAGGAGTTCTCGTCCGCCTTGAGGACGTGGTACGTCTCGCCGTTGATCTCCTCGTCGCGCTCGCGCGACGCGAACACCTGCACCTTCCCGCACGGGAACCTGCGGTCCTTCAGGACCTTGATCATCTCGGCGCCGACGGCGCCGACGCCCACGAGACCAACCTTGTACTCTTTGCTCATTGTCTTTTTCCTCGGAACGGGCATGCGGCCCGATTTGGATGGACATTGTACCAAAAAAGCGCCGCCCTGTGGCGATGCTTTCGTGGGCGACCTGGGCCTGCGCGTGAGGTACGATCATGTGGGTACGAAGAAACACGACCATTCGGGTACGAAGGAACACAATCATCAGGTACGAAACGGGAGGGACGCGCTTGTCGCGTCCGTTCGGACCACCTCAACCGCTCGGACCACCCCGGCCGCGCAGGAGCGCGGCCCTCCCGATACCCAAACCAGTAGAACACCTACGTGACACCAACATCCTCAACCGAAAAGGGAGGGGTCAAGCGAACGGATGGAGACGAACCCGGCATCGCCGAGGACGAGATGGTCGAGGAACCGTACCTCCGCGATCCCGGCGAGCGCGACGAGCCGCGCGGTGAACGCGAAATCAGCCTTGCTGGGCGTGGGATCGCCGGACGGATGGTTGTGCGCGACCATGACGGCGACCGCACCCCATCGGATTGCCTCCTTGAAGACGTCGCGGGCAAAGGCCGGGGCGGAATCCGCCGTACCGCGTGAGAGGCGGAGCGGTTCGCAGAGGGGAGCGTTCTTGTTGTTCAGCAGGAGCGCGTAGAGGTTTTCCTTGTCGTCGCCCGGCGTGAGGACGGTCTTGAAGACGCGGTAGGCCGATTCGGGATGGGTCACCCGGTACGTCCTCAGTTCGTCCGGCGCGAGCCGGCTCCAGCGACGCCCCATCTCAAAGGCGGCGGCGAGTTCAAGGCACTTGACGTGGCCGAGCCCCTTGATGGGACGGTCGGGATGCGTCGCGTTCCAGTCCCTGATGCGCGCCTCCAGGGCACGCCAGTCGCCGGAGACGAGTGCTTTCATCGAGCCGAACGCCTCGATGAGGCGGCGGGCGAGTTCGATGACGTTCAGTCCGCGCACGCCCGTCTTGAGGAGCACGGCGACAAGTGCCTCGTCCGGGACGAGCGCAGGGTCTGCGGCACGTTCCATCAGCTCGCGCGGCATCAGCTCTCCACCGCGTCGGTCAAAGTTGTTCCTGTCGGTCGTTTCCATCGTTCTACCCTTCCAACGAATGTCATGGGGTTAGGTACGTGTGTCACGGGATTACAGTACGTTGTCCGAGGGCATCTCATCCCGGTCAACTGAAACATATTTGGCCAACTGAAGCGTATATGGTTCAGGGGAAGCATCCGCATTGCGTTCCATTTACACATTGAAATACTTTGACGGGACTTCATACGCCATCTTGTCGGGACTTCACACATCGTCGCTTTGTCAAGATTTCATACGCTGCCTCCTTGTCGGGATTTCATACGCTGCCTCCTTGTCGGGATTTCATACACCTTCGCCTTGTCGGGACTTCATACGCGCCTCGGCAAGATTACGATCAAGTACAACCTGAACGCCGCGAATCGTCAGAATTCGCGACCGACTATCCAGGTCCGAGACCGTGGCCCATGATGTCGTCTTTTCCATGCGTACCCTTTCACTTAAGATCACAAATCGAATTCAAGGTCACAAATCGAATTTCCATTTCCGCCCGGCGGGAATGTTGTGCATTATAGCAGAAATCAGACGACATCGAACGACAACCCCAGGTGACAACACTAGACGACAACGTCAGCGCCCCCGCCAATCTCGGATACACGTTCCATTCGGCAAACTGGGAACCCACTCGATAAACTGGGCCCCCACACCCACACCTCCGGGAGGGACGCGCCCCCCCCCCCACCCACATCCACACTCAACGTATCAGCCTCCATCTACAACAACCCAATGCGCGATGTACCCGCGCCGTCCTCCGTACCACCTCAGCGCGTGGACCCGAACACGGCATCATGATCATACCTCGCCCTAAACAACGATCCCACATCTCAGGCGTATTCACATCCACCGTTCCGAAGCGAAATCTCACTTATCGTTGTACGCGACGTCCCCGCGACGTCTCGGCGCGTGGCGACCGAACATGGGCGGTGTCATGGCCGTACCTCGCCCTAAACAACAATCCCATATCCCAGGAGTAGTCACACGACCGTTCCGAGGCGAAATCCCACTTATCGTCGTGCGCAACGTACTCGCGCCACCTTGGCGCGGGGACATCCGAACGTGGGTGGTGTCATGGCCGTACCTCGCCCTAAACAGCGACCCCACATCCCAGAAGGATTCGCACGATTGTTCCGAAGCGAAATCTCACTTATCGCCATGTAGCAGGAAACGAAGTTGCCGGTCCAAGTATCTCTTAATGGAAACATGATAAATTTACAAAATCTCACACATAAACATCAAACAACACAAAAACCCATACAGACCTACCCCTTAGGACATTTGTGGGATTTCGCATCGGAACGTTACGTGGCGAAATCGCGAAACCGAACGAAACCGACTTCACCACGGAAGCCTCCTCCACCGCACACGGACACAGGACACAGATTTTCAGACGAAAGCGCTTGACAGGATGATGCTGACATGATAAGGTTTCAGTGTCGTCTGCGAGATGTGTATCATGGTGGAATTGCTGGCGTGGCGGAGTCGGCGTGGCGGAGTCGGCGTGGCGGAGTCGGCGTGGCGGAGTCGGCGTGGCGGAGTCGGCGTGG
>CAKULR010000038.1 GCA_934667295.1 uncultured Kiritimatiellota bacterium | reverse complement strand
TACTTCTCCCGCAGGGCGTCACGGAACGCCACCTTCGCGGGCTGCGTGGCGGGCGAGCGCAGCCCGGCGCGCGCGAGGTCGCGGTTGTCGTACCCCCAACTCAGCTCGTTGTCCACGAACCAGCCGATGCACCAGGGATCCGTCCCCGTGCGCTTCGCCTCGGCGGCGGCCGACTGGCGCGCGTTCGCGATGAACGCGGGCGCGAAGGGGTCGCGCAGCTTGCCCCACCAGCCCGAGGAGCCCTCGATGACGGGGCCGCGCGTCGAGAACGTGGCCGTATAGGGCGTCTTCGCCATGCGGTAGACCGCCGGGTCGCTCCAGTTCGCGACCGTGTTGAGTCCCCAGGCGCGGATGCGGTCGTTCGCGCGCGTCCGCACGAAGGCGGCCCAGTCGGGACCGTACTTCCGCCGGGCGTTCGCGCGCCCGAAGCTGAACGTCGCGTAGGGCAGGTGCTCGGGCTGTTTGTAGAACCCGTGCGCCGCCGGCCACGTCGCCTTGCCGAGGAAGCCGCCGAACACGGGATCCGCCTTTTCGGGGATCCATTCGAAGTACGACTCGCGGAAACCGACACCCGTCTCGGCGCCGACGCGCACGCAGTCCACGCCGTGCGAGAAGAAGAGGCGTCCGGCGGGGTCGACGAGCCACCACTTGCCGTTCACCTTCTCGGTGCGGAAGAAGCCCGTCGCCCGCAGCTGCGGACCGCCCGCCCAGCCGCCGTACTGGTCGCAGGCGGGAATCGGGCTGCCGGGATGCGCCGCGAGCCAGGCGTCCTCGGCCTCCTTCGCGGCCTTCAGCTCGGCCTCGTCGTGGATCTTGCCCGGCCAGTCGTCGTGCTTGAACTGCCCGAACCTATCGACGAACGGCAGGAACGTCGCCGCCGGAAGCGTCTTCTGCGCCATCCCCTCGCCCGAGACGCCGACGCGCCGCACGCTGAAGCCGCTCGCGGTGCCGTCGCGGTTGTAGAAGATGTGGAAGGAATGCGTCTCGCGCAGGTCGAACGTGGTGCCGCCCTTCGTGGACGGCCTGCCGTTCATGCCCTCCAGGGCGAGCGGCGCGTCGAGTACCCACGGCATGTTGCGCAGGTTCACCGTCAGCTCGCCCGCCTCGTGCGGCTTGAGCGTGAGGCTGCCACCGGGGCTCTGCCCCTGGTGCGTCTTCCCCTTCACGCTCAGGTTGACGGTGCGCGTGCGGTCCGTCGTGTTGCTCAGGGCGATTGTGAGGCGCCCGTAGCCGGAGAGGTCCATCGTGCCGGACTTGAAGTCCATGCGCATCCCCGGCCAGCTCGCCTTCGTGCCCGTCGCCACGACCGCCGCCCCGTCGGGGGCGAAGGTGAGCGTCGAATCGCTCTGGGCCTTCATCTCCGTCAGCGGAGAGGGCCACAGCACCGTTTCGCCCGCGCCGGACGCGAGCCCGCAGACGGCCACGGCCGCCAGAACCAGATTTCTCGTCTTTTCCATCGTCCCAAATACCTACAACTCAACTACTTAATCACTTAACTACTTAACCACTTAATCACTTAAAGCCGCGCAGCGGCGACTTAATCACTCAAAACTATCCCAACAGCAAGTCCATCAACTCGCCGCCCTTCAGGAGGCCGAGCGCGCCCTTCGGGCACGCCGCCTCGTCGTAGGTCTGCACGGCGTCCGGCGTCTCGCCGGGCTGGTAGACGGCCACGGGGACAGGCGTGCGGGTGTGCTTGCCGAGGCGGATCGGCACGGGGTGGTCCGGCAACACGCAGTAGCTCACCGCGTCGCCGAGCGCGGCGCGCACGCGGCCGATGAGCCGCCCGTCGAAGTCCTCCAGCGCCTGGAGCTTCAGCTTGAGGTCCTGCGCATGGCTCACCTCGTCCGTCGCCTCGATGTGGACGTAGACGAAGTCGTAGCCGTCCCGGATCGCCTTGATCGCCGCGTCGGCCTTCCCCTCGTAGTTCGTGTCGATGTAGCCCGTCGCACCGGGCACGGGGATGACGTCGAGCCCCATCGTGCGGCCGAGGCCGTTGATCACGTCCACCGCCGCCACGATCGCGCACCTGACGCCGTAGCGCGCCGAGACCGAGTGGATCGCGCCGGCCTTGCCGCCGCTCCACGGCCACACGCCGTTCGCGCCGCGCCCTTTCAGCACCTCGGCCGCGCGGGCGATGATGTCGCGCAGGACCTGCGCGGTGTATTCGCCCGCCGGGGACTTCGCGCGCGGCAGGTGCTCCGCCACGGGATTGCCGCTGTTGTCGTCCGGCTTGTCGTACGCGACGGCCGAACCGCTGAACGCGGGGCCGTGCAGCAGCACGAGGTTGCGGTAGCTCACGCCGGGGTAGAAACGGATGTACTCGCCCGCATGCCCCTTCCAGCCGTCGGCGATCTGCGCGTTGAGGAGCGCGATCGCCTCCTTCTGCTCGGCCTCGCCGACATGCCCGCCGGAGAAGTCCTTCAACGTGCCGTCGGGAGCCACCGTGACGAGGTTCAGGCGGAAGACGACGTCGTCGGGCCCCATCTCGATGCCCTGGCTCGCGGCCTCAAGCGGACCGCGCCCGCACAGTTCCGTCGCGAGGTCGCCCCCCAAGACGCTCATGTTCGCCACGTCGCTCGACGTCGGGAAGCCGTCCGGCAGCGTGAGCATCTGGCCGGACCGTCCGTGCGCGGCGATCCAGTCCATGTTGGGAACCCGTGCGGCCTGGAGCGGCGTGCGGCCGCCCAGCTCGGCGAGGGGCTCGTCGGCCATGCCGTCGCCGAGGAAGAGAACTGTCTGTGCGTGTTTCATAGCGTCCTGTACGTGTTGCGTTGATTCGGATAGTATACCACAAGATGTTCGCCCTGCGTCCTTCCCGCAAATATGGTAGAATACGCGGCATGGACTACAATCGCCTGATGGACCAGAAGAGCGCGGCGGCGCACCTGCACATGCCGGAGAACGAGCTGCGGCATGTCGCGCAGCGCGGCGAAGTCGAGAGCGTCAAGCGCGGCGACCTCTACTTCTTCGAACACCGCGTGCTGGACGAGTGGGCCCAGCGCCGCCTCATCGCGCTGAGCGACAAGGCCCTGACGGCCGAACACACGGTCGCGATGACGGAGCGCCGCCGCACGGACGGACACGACTTCCATGTCGCCGAACTGCTCCGCCCCGAGACGATCGCCCCCGCCCTCACCGCCAGGGGGCGCGCCGGCGTGCTGCGCGACATGACGGACTTCGCGGACTCCACCGGCCTCCTCTACGACCCCGAAACCCTCTTCGCCGAGCTGAGCGCCCGCGAGGAGGTCGCCTCCACCGCCGCCGGGGGCGGCGTCGCCTTCCTGCACCCCCGCTACCACGACCCCTACCTCTTCCAGGAGACCTTCCTCGCCCTCGGCCGCGCCGTGCGCCCCGTCTTCTTCGGCTCGCAGGACGGCACGGGCACCGACCTCTTCTTCCTCATCTGCTGCACGGACCACACCCTCCACCTCCACATCCTCGCCCGCCTCTGCCTGCTCGCCCACGGCACCGCCCTCCTCCCGGAACTGCGCGACGCCCCCGACGCCGAATCCATGCACGCCGCCCTGAAGCGGGCCGAGGACGACTTCCTCGGCCATCTGCACCCGTAAAATGTGATATACTACTCCCCGTTTTTCGAGTAAGGATCAGCACACCATGTGGAACTATTCCGACAAGATGATGGACCACTTCCGCAACCCGCGGAACGTCGGTACCATCGACCAGCCCGACGGCACCGCGACCGTTGGTTCGCTCGCCTGCGGCGACGCCCTCACCTTCCAGTTCAAGCTCGGCCCCGACGGACGCATCGCCGACGCCAAGTTCCAGACCTTCGGCTGCGCGAGCGCCATCGCCTCCTCCTCCGCCCTCACCGAAATGGTGATCGGCAAGACGCTCGAAGAGGCCTCCAAGATCACGAACAAGGAGATCGCCGACTACCTCGGCGGCCTCCCGCCCCAGAAGATGCACTGTTCCGTGATGGGCCGCGAAGCCCTCGAAGCCGCCATCAAGAACTTCAAGACGGGCGCGAACGCCGACCGCAACCTTGAGGACACGGTACTCTGCACGTGCTACAACGTCTCGGAGAACGAGGTGCGCCGCGTCATCACCGAGAACTCCCTCACGACCGTCGAGGAGGTGACGAACTTCACGAAGGCGGGCGGCGGCTGCGGGCGGTGCAAAGAGAAGATCGCCGCCATCCTCAGGGAACTCAACGGTTGACACACAGCGAGACGGAAACTGGCGCGCGCGATGAAACTTGGCTTTGACAACGAAAAATACCTGTCCGAACAGTCCGAGGAGATCCGCCGCCGCGCGGAGCGCTTCGGCAAGCTCTACCTGGAGTTCGGCGGCAAGCTGATGAACGACATGCACGCCGCGCGCTGTCTGCCCGGCTACGACCCGAACGTCAAGCTGCGCCTCCTCCAGTCCCTCGGCGACCAGGCCGAGATCCTGCTCTGCATCTATTCGGGCGACATCGAGCACAAGAAGATGCGCGCGGACTTCGGCATCTCCTACGCCGACGACGCGATGAAGCTGATCGACGACCTCAAGGGCCTCGGCCTCCTCGTGCGCGGCATCGTCATCACCCGCTACACCGGCCAGCCCGCCGCCCTCCAGTTCCGCCAGCGCCTCGACAACCGGGGCGTGAGCGTGTGGTTCCACTACGTCACGCAGGGCTACCCCGCCGACGTCGCGACGATCGTCTCCGACGCCGGCTACGGCAAGAACGACTATGTGCCCACCGAGCGCCCCATCGTCGTCGTCACGGCGCCCGGACCCGGCTCGGGCAAGTTCGCCACCTGCCTCTCCCAGATCTACCACGAGTCCCGGCAGGGTCGCAAGGCCGGCTACTCGAAGTTCGAGTCGTTCCCCGTCTGGAACATGCCGCTCGAACACCCCCTCAACGTCGCCTACGAGGCCGCCACGATCGACCTCAAGGACTTCAACAGGATCGCCCCGTACCACCTCCAGGCGTACGGGAAGACGGCGGTCAACTACAACCGCGACGTCGAGGCATACCCCCTTCTCCGCGCCATCTGGGAGAAGATGACGGACGGCGAATGCCCCTACAGGTCCCCCACCGACATGGGCGTGAACCGCATCGGATTCGGCATCATCGACGACGCCGTCGTGCAGGAGGCCTCCAAGCAGGAGGTCATCCGCCGCAATCTCCGCTACCTCTGCGACTTCGCGATGGGCCTCACGGACCGCGATTCCGTCGCCCGCGTGGACGCCCTCATGCACAAGCTCAACCTGCGCAACGAGGACCGCATCCCCGTGGAGGCCGCCCGCCAGGCCGCGCAGGACGCCCGCGAGGCCAGCAAGGGCAAGGCCGGCGGGTCCGTCGTCTCCGGCGCGGCCATCCTGCTGCAGGACGGCCGCATCGTCACCGGGCACAACTCGGACGAGCTGCACGCGACGTCCGCGATGGTCCTCAACGCCGTGAAGCTCCTCGCCGGCATCCCCAACCAGATCCACCTCATCGCCCCGAACATCATCCAGTCCATCGCGCACATGAAGCGCGACATCCTCAAGGGCGGCTTCACCTCGCTCAACCTGGACGAGGCGCTGATCGGCCTCGCGATCTCCTGTACCACGAACCCCGCCGCCGCCATCGCCACCGAAAAACTCGCCGAACTGCGAGGCTGCGAGGTCCACCTCACCCACATCGCGCCGCCCGGCGACCAGGCCGGCCTCCGCCGCCTCGGCTGCCGCTTCACGAACGACCCCTTCTTCGCGAGCAACGCGCTCTCGATGGCCGGGCAGTGACGCGGAGAAGAGGGCTCGGCGCGCAGACCGAGCCGATGAATCAGGCCTGGACGACGACGATCTTCGCGGCGTGGCCGTTGAGGTCGCAGGATGCGGCGTCGGGGCATGCGGCGAACGTGAGCGCCGTCGCAAGCGTCTCGGCCTTCACGTAGTCGGCGTGCGCCGTGAGCGCGGCCTGGAGGTCGGCATCGACCTCGGCGGTGACGGCAATGCGCTGCGTGACCTCGAAATCCGCCTCCTTGCGCATCGCCTGCACGTGGCTCACGAACTCGCGCGCCAGGCCCTCGGCGACGAGCGCGGGGGTGAGCGCCGTTTCGAGGCCCACCACGATGGCGCCCTCGGAGGCGACGACCATGCCGGCCTTCGGTTTGCGCGTGACGAGTACGTCCTCAGCCGTCAGCTCGAAGCCCTCCACGGTCGCGGAGCCGTTGAACGTCTTCAGCGCGGCGATGCCGGCGGCGACGGCCTTCATCTTCGGTCCGCACTTCCTGCCGAGCGTCTTGAAGTTCGCCTTGTAGCTCACGTCGCAGAGCGCGGTTTCGTCGGCGATGTAGGCGATTTCCTTGATGTTGAGCTCGTCGAGGATGAGGTCGTCGAGCCGCGTGTCGACGCCGGCGACGAGAATCTTCGCAAGCGGCTGGCGCACCTTGAGGTCGTTGTCCACGCGCAGCTGGCGACCGAGCTTGACGATCGTCTGCACGGCGGCCATCTCGCGTTCGAGGGCGAGGTCGCGCGCACCGGCGCGGGCCGTCGGGAAGTCGCAGAGGTGGACGCTCTCGGGGTCGTTCTTCCCCTTCAGGTTGCGGTAGATCGTCTCGGCGATGAACGGCGTGAACGGCGCGGCGACCTTCGAGAGCTGCACGAGCACGTAGCGGAGCGTGCGGTAGGCGTGGAGCTTGTCCCCGTCGTTCTGGCTCTTCCAGAAGCGGCGGCGGCTGCGGCGGATGTACCAGTTCGTCAGGTCCTCGATGAACGCGACGAACGGGCGCACCGCGCGCTGGAGGTCGTATTCGTCCATCGCGGCCGTGACGTCGGCGATCAGCGTCTCCATCGAGCTGCAGATCCAGCGGTCGAGGACGTTCGGCGAGTCGGGCACCACGACCTCCTCGTCGTTGAAGCCGTCCACGTTCGCGTAGGTGACGAAGAAGGAATAGGCGTTCCACCACGGGATGAGCAGGTCGCGGAGGATCTGCCGGACGCCGTTCTCGGAGAACTTCAGGTTCTCGGCGCGCACGACGGGCGAGTAGATCATGTAGAGGCGGATCGCGTCCGCGCCGTACGTGTCGAGCATGAGCGTCGGATCGGGGTAGTTCTTCAGGCGCTTCGACATCTTCTTGCCGTCCTCGGCGAGGACGAGGCCGTTCACGACGACGTTCCGGTACGGGCTCTTCCCGAAGAGCATCGTACCGAGGAGCATGAGCGTGTAGAACCAGCCGCGCGTCTGGTCAAGGCCCTCGGCGATGAAGTCGGCGGGGAAGAAATCGGAAACGGACGGGGGCTCAGGCGCCCCCGAACCCCGCCCAAGGTCACCGGCTGCGCCGGTGGGTCCCATGTAGTGCTGCTGCGCATAGGGCATCGAGCCGCTTTCAAACCAGCAGTCGAGCACTTCGGGCGTGCGGTGGTAGGTCTTGCCGTCCTTCCGGATGACGACCTTGTCGACGAAGTGCTTGTGGAGGTCGGTGACGCGCACGCCGCTCAGGTCTTCGAGTTCCTGGATGGAACCGATGCAGATCATGTCGTTCGGGTCGTCGTCGTTGATCCACACGGGGATGCAGCTGCCCCAGAAGCGGTTGCGGGAGATGTTCCAGTCGCGCGCGTCCTTGAGCCAGTTTCCGAAGCGCTTGTCGCCCACGTAGGCGGGCGTCCAGTGGACGCCGTTGTTGTTCGCGACGAGCTGGTCGTGCAGGTCCTCCACCTTCACGTACCAGGCGTCGATCGCGCGGTAGATGAGCGGCGTGTCGGTGCGGTCGCAGAACGGATAGGAGTGGGTGATCGTCGCCTGGTGGACGAGCCTGCCCTCGGCCTTCAGGCGCTTGATGATGTCCTTGTCGCAGTCCTTGCAGAAGCGGCCCGCGTACTCGGGCACCTGGTCGGTGAAGTTGCAGCTCGTGTCGAGCGGATCGACGAGCGCGTGCATCCCCGCCTCCTGGCAGACGCGGAAGTCGTCCTCGCCGTAGGCGGGGGCGATGTGGACGAGGCCCGTACCGTCTTCGGTCGAGACGTAGCCGTCGTTGAGGACGCGGAACGCGCCCTCGGCCTTCCTGTCCGCGAAATACGGGAAGATCGGCTCGTAGGAGGTTCCCTTCAGCGCGGCACCCTTGAAGGTGGCGACGCGCTCGTACTGCTCGGCCTTTTTGAAGATGTGCGGGAGGCGGGCCTCCGCCATCACGTAGACGGGGCGCGCGTCGTCCGTGAGGTCGCGCACCGCCACGTAGTCGATGTCCGCGCCCGCGCAGATCATCAGGTTCTCGGGGAGCGTCCAGGGCGTCGTCGTCCAGATGAGGAGGTAGACCGTCGGCTCCTGCGCGAGCCGGGACTTCAGCGCGTCGCTCAGGCACTCGACCTTCACGCGCACGGTGACGGTCGGATCCTGCACGTCCTTGTAGTTCGAACCGGCCTCGAAGTTCGAGAGCGGCGTCGAGAGCTTCCAGGAGTACGGCATGATGCGGTGCGAGCGGTAGACGCGGCCCTGGTTCCAGAGCTGCTTGAAGACCCACCAGATCGTCTCCATGAAGTCGGGGTTCATGGTCTTGTAGTCGTGGTCGAAGTCGACCCAGCGGCCCATGCGCGTGACGGTCTTGCGCCATTCCGAGACGTACTTCAGCACCATCGAGCGGCACTGCTCGTTGAACTTGTCCACGCCGAGGGCCTTGATTTCGGGCGTTCCCGAGACGCCGAGCGCATCCTGGGCGAGCGCCTCGATGGGGAGGCCGTGCGTGTCCCAGCCGAAGCGGCGCTCCACGTACTTGCCGCGCATGGTCTGGTAACGCGGCACGATGTCCTTGATGGTGCCGGCGAGGAGGTGCCCGTAGTGCGGCAGCCCCGTCGCGAACGGAGGCCCGTCGTAGAACGTATAGCGGTCCTTGCCCCGATTACGGTCGAGGGACTTCCTGAACACATCGGCCTCGGCCCAATACTTGAGCACGTCCTCCTCCATCCGAGGGAACTGGACCTTGTTCGATACCGGCTTGAACATCTCGCGCTGCTCCAATCAATTTGCAAAAAACGGGGAGTAGTATAGCATAAGAAAGGCGGCCCGCCAATTGCATTGGGCGGGCCGCCCGTCGTGCATGCCGCACAGCGCCTAGCGGAACGTGACCTCCGCAGGCTTCAGGCCCTTGACGGCGGCCTTCAGGACGATGGGGCCGGATGCGCCCCTGTCGCGCCGCACCACGGCGACGGCCTTGCCGAAGTAGAGCGGATGCGAATCGACCTTCGTGAACGGCTCGTGGGCGCGCGGATCGGCGTTGCCGACGGCGAGGATCTTCCCCGGACCCGTCAGTTCGAACGACACGCGGTCCTTCGCCCACGGATCGCGCGTCCCCTTCGCGTCCACCACGTCGACCTGCACGAAGACGCACGTCTCGCCGTCGTCCGGCAACGCCGGGGCCTCGGCGGTGAGCTTCACCGAGACGGGCTTTCCGGCCGTGCGCACCACGGCCTCGCCAATCGCCTTCCCCTCCTTGTACGCCACGGCCTTCAGCTCGCCCGGACGGTAGGGCACGTCGAACCAGCGCAGACGGTACCGGTCGCACACGTCGGAGTAGGGGTTGAGCCGGAACGCATCCGCGCAGTCGCTCACGACGACCTCGCGGATGGACGGCCAGGCGCTGCCCCGGAGATCGTCGAAGACGACGCGCACGAACCGGGCGCGCAGCGCCTTGTCGGCGACGGGCCTCTGCTCCGCGCCCAGCGCCTTCTTCGCGAAGTCGCGCCAGGCCTTGCCGTCGTTGGAGACGCGGATCGTCCAGGCGTAGTTGCCGTCCGCCTGCTCGCCCAGGACGAGGACCGTGCGGACGTCGCGCACGCCGCCGAGGTCGACCTGCCACCAGGCGCCCTTCTGGGGACCGCTCGCGCACCAGCGCGTGCCGCTCTCGCCATCCACCGCGTGAGACGGGGCGTTGACCCGGTCGCCGCGCCGTTCGACACTGCTCGCGTCCACGGGCCTGCCCGCCGCGAAGTTCACGGGGCGCTGCACCTCGCCCTTCCGCCGACGCCCGAGCGAGGTCCCGTTCAGGAACAGTTCGGCCTCGTCGCCGTCCGTGTAGACGTAGACGGGGACGGTGGCGGGCGCACCGGCCTTGGACGCGGGATCGGGCCAGTTCCAGTGCGGCGTGATCTGGACCGTGTGGTCCTTCTTGTTCCAGTGCGAACGGTAGATCCAGTAGCGCGCCTTCGGAAGGCCCATCAGGTCCGCGATGCCGAAGTAGGAGCTGCGCGCGAGTTCGCTCTTCTTGAGGTCCTTCATCATCGGGACCTGCCTGTCCTGCACATAGGGCGTCGGCTCGCCGAGGTAGTCGATGCCCGTCCAGACGAACTCGCCCGCGCAGTAGCGGTCCTCCTCCATGCGCGCGAACTCGACGTCCGGGATGTCGCTCCACGGGGCGGCGTTGTGTTCGTAGGAACCCACCTCGCGCCGCGCCACGGCGTAGTCCGTCTTCGTCGCCGCCGGGGGCTGCTCGAAGAAGCCGCTGCTGCTGAGCGCGCTCGCGCTCTCGGAGTAGACGACGGGCTTGTCGGGGTGGCGCGCCTTGACCCTGCGGTACTGCGCGCCGTAGTTCCAGCCCGTCAGGTCCAGCTCCGCGAACATGCCCGTGTCGACGGCCACGCCGTGGCAGCAGCCGATGCCGACGGGGCGCGTCGGGTCGAGTTCGCGGATCGCGGTGCGGAAGAGGCGGAAGCGCGCGGCGCTCATGCCGTCCTGCGCCTTCGGCTTCTTCCCGCCCCAGTCGTAGCCGTTCGGCGTGATCTCGTTGCCGATCGACCACACGACGACGCTCGGGTGGTTGCGGTCGCGGCGCGCGAACGCGCGCAGGTTCTCCGCCACGTAGTCCTCCAGCTTCTCGTCCTTCCGCCGGCCGCTCGTGCCGTCCCACTTGTCGAAGCACTCGTTCCAGACGACGATGCCGAGCTCGTCGCAGAGGTCCAGCACCTGCGGGTCGCAGGCGTTGTGGCTCGTACGGAGGGCGTTCGCGCCCATGTCCTTCATGACCATCAGCTGGCGGCGCATCACGCTGCGGTTGAAGGCCATGCCCAGGGGGCCCATGTCGGAGTGGAGGTCGACGCCGTTGAGCTGCACGCGCCGTCCGTTCAGGTGGAAGCCGTCGTCCGCCGTGAACTCCGCGGTGCGGATGCCGAAGCGCACCGTCTCGGCGTCCAGCGCGCCGTTCGCCCGCACGCCGATCTTCGCCGTGTAGAGCGCGGGGTTCTCGACGTCCCAGAGCTGCGGGTCCGCCACCTCCAGGTCGAAGACGAACGTCGCGCGGCCCTTCGCCTCGATCCGCTTCGCCCCGCCC
>CAKULR010000037.1 GCA_934667295.1 uncultured Kiritimatiellota bacterium | reverse complement strand
TGTATAATCTGCCTGTTTGCTGGTAGAAGGTCTATCGGCCGGCGTGCGTGGTGCAAATTCAAAGGAGGACTGACGATGGCGGGAAGGAAACTGGGCGGAACGCTGTGCGGTTTCGCGTGCGGGATGCTGGCGGCAGCGTCACTGGGGGCGGTGTCGGGAACGGCGAAGTGGACGGGCGGCGCGGGCGACTGGAAATGGTCGTCGTCCGCGAACTGGACGTTTACGGACATGCAGGGCGCGTCGCTCGCCTTCGCGCCGGCGGACTGGGCGACGAAGGCGATGAACCTCGACTTCTCGTCCCTGCCGGCCACGGCGAGCGTGACATGCGACGTCGCGCAGGTCTACGGCATCGGGCGCGTCGTGTTTCCCGCCACGGAGGGCGGCGCATGGACGCTCGTCGGTACGGCGGACTCGAACGTGAAGCTCCGCTACGAGGCGCAGACGTATGTCGTCCCCGCCGGGACGACGCTTCGCTGGGGGCTGCGGCACAAGAACGAATGGCAGACCGACCGGCCGATCACCGTCACGGGCGGCGGCACGTTCATCTTCGATTCCGAGCAGGCGGTGAACTTCTACTACCAGGACCTGGTGGTCGAGGATTCGACCCTCGTCTACCGGCGGATGGGGTCGGACTGGCCAACGGGGTTCCAGATGGCGGGAATCACGCTGAAGGGCGACGCGGCGCGGGTGACGTTCGAGCGTGACTGCATCGTCGGTTACCTCCACTCCGAGGGGGCGGAGGCGGGGAAGCAGGTCGTCGATGCGGGGACGAACGCGATCACGGTCTGCTCCTACACGGTCCAGCGCGACGGCACGTTCACGGGACAGCTCGTCGGAACGGGCAAGTTGACCCTTCGGGGCGGCAGCCGCCAGGTGTTCGCCGGGGCGACGCCGGACTTCACGGGGACGGTCCAGTGCGAACACGGCGACCTCCTCGTGGACGGACCGCTGGCCAGTTCGACGGCGTTCGTCCAGCGCTATGGCGGACGGCTCCGCCTGGGATGCGACCAATCCCTCGCCGCGCTGCGGTCGACATCCCCCCGGAACGCTGCGGCGCCGACCGACTTCTGCTATCTGGGCGGCGTCGACATCGCGACGGACCGCACGTTCACCGTGACGGGCCCCGCCACGGGGACGGCGACGGATGTCTTCTACGGCCGCCTTGCCGGTGGGGGCTCCTTCGTGAAGGACGGCGCGGACTACACGCTCGAACTGAAGGGCGCGAGCCGCTACGCGGGCGCGACGCACGTCAAGGCGGGCGCGCTGAACCTCGTCTCGGACCAGGCGGCCACCTCGACGCGGACCGTGCCGCCGGGCGCGGTCGTCTACCTCGACTTCGAGGATGCGGCGGACCTCGGCGCGAACCGCGCGGGGACGGCGCTTGCGCTCACGGCCAACAAGGATCCCGCCGCCGTTGTCGGTCGGGTCGGGCAGGGCGTCTTCCTGTCGAAGGGGGCCAACTTCGGCGCGGCGGCGGGCCGTATCCCCGCCGACCTGCTGCCCGGTACGAACGACGACTTCACGATCAGCCTCTGGCTCAAGCCCGATCCGTCGCTCGCGACGCCGACCGGCTGGCATTCGGTGTTCCGGCACGGCATCTGGAAGGACGGCGACTCCCTGCGCTGGCTCTCCTTCGGCGACGACAAGGCGCTCACGTGGTTCGGCCTCCGCCGCATCTCCTGGTACGACGCGCCGAAGCCGGACGACGGATGGGCGCGTTTCGCGAACTCGGCCGCTGCGACGAAGGCGCTCACCGACGTCTGGCACCACTACGTGATGGTCAGCCGGGACCGCAAAATCAGCCTCTATCTGGACGGGCAGCTCCTTTCGCAGGAGACGGCCGCGCAGCATATGCCGGTGAAGTTGACGGACGAACTGAACATCGGCGAGGCGTATGTGGGCGCGATGGACGAGTTCGTCTACGCGAAGGGTGCCTGGACGGCGGAGCAGGTCGCGGCCGAGTATGCACGCACCGCGCCGGCGCCCGGCGAGGCGCGGGACCCCGCCGTCGACCTGCCCGCCCCCGTCGCGCACTGGGCGTTCGAAGACCCGGAGAACATCGGTCGGGACTCCTCCGGGAACGGCTACGACCTGACGACGATGGGAAACGCCGACCGGGTCGCCCTGGAGGCGAACCGCCCCGGCGCCTACGGCGGCTACGCGCTTGTCCTGAATGCGAACGCACATACGACGAGCGGCTTCATGAGCGGGAAGGGTGACGCCACCTCCTCCACATTCGGAGCCCTCACGCTCAAGGACGGCGTCTTCCCCGCGAAGATCCCCACGGGCGAACGCGCCTTCACGGTGGCGATCCGCTACCAGATGCCGTACCAGACGGGCTACACGGCGTTCTACTGGGGCGGACGCGAACTGACGACGAACGGCTACTTCCGCGTCAAGGACGGCAGCCAGCCGCATGTGCCCAAGGGGGACTTCTGGCAGTTCTCCTCCGTGAAGGACAACTACCACAACGCGACGGTCGCGACGTCGGTCGAGATGGGCGCGAACATGACGGACGCCACGTGGTTCACGGTCGTCTTCACCTACTCGCCGGAGACACACCGCGTGCGGGCCTACGTCGACGGCGTTTTCAACGCGGAGGCGACCGCCGGCGTCAAGCGGGCCGACGGCACGACCTCCCATCCGGACCTCCTGGGCGAAGCGCTCTACGTGGGGTACTGTCCGGACGGAACCTACAACTACACGGGCGTCGCCGTCGACGACCTGCGCATCTACGACTGCGCGCTGACGGACGGTCAGGTGAAGACGCTCGTGCAGGCGCTGGAGACGGGCGAGGTCGGGCCGACCCTGCCGCGCGGGACGGATGTCACGGTCGAGGCGGGCGCGCGGCTGAACGCCGTGGGCGTGGGGCACGTGTTCGGTTCGCTTGCGGGCGCGGGAACGGTGGAGGTGGCCTCGCTGGCGCGCGTTGCCGTCACGAACGCCGCTGCGTTCAAGGGGAAACTGGAGGGATTCGGCGCGTTCCGCGCGGAGGGCGGCGCGACGGTCGCGCTGGAGGCCGCGTCCCTGGGGGGATTCCGCGGAACCTTCGAGGCGCGCGACGGGGCGACGCTTGAGCTGCCGGGTTCCTGTGGAGAGGAGGCCACGGTGCGCATCCTCTCGAACGGACGGGTGACGGGTGGCGCGGGGAATCTGACGCTGCCGGCGGAACTCGCCGAGGGCGTGACGCTCGCGGCGGACACCGCGCGTCTGCCGGCCGTGCAGACGCAGGGGCGCGTGCGCATTCCCGCCACGGGCCGTCTCGTGTTCGCGGCCCCGCCCGCGCGGAGCGCCGTATTCGTCCTTGCCGAGGGCGGTTCGCTGGAACTCCCCGGGGATTTCGCGGGCTGGACCTCCGAACCGGCGAGCCGGGCGTACACGGTGACGTTCACGACGGACGCATCGCGCACGCGGTTCCTCGCCAAGGTCGTCTACCACGGGCTCACGGTCATCGTGCGTTAAGGAGGGACGGGGGAGGGACGGGCTTTGTCCCGTCCGCAATCGCGAAGGTTTGCAATGGCCTCCATTGTTTTTTCCGCACCGTAATCTCATTACGGCCTTCGCTTGCAACTTTAGCCCGTATCGGTATCATAGCTACACTAAATGCAAAATAAGTACGCGATTTGTTTGATTGCTTTGATTTCATACGAGTTGTTCGGAAATGATTATTACGCAGTGAATTCTCATCCCGTGTGAATTTTCATCCCGTCCATCATCCCCAGGTCTTCGTGTTGGGGGGATGTGCGATTTCACGTCGGAACGCTCCGCAGTGAAATCGCGCGGAACGCATTGGGGACTGTCCTCGGAACGTATTGGGGGAGTCCTCGTTCTTCGGCCGCAACAAGTTGCGGCCCTCCCGTCTGTGTGGTGTGTGTTGGTGGGGGGGGGGTGGGTACGTGACCGGACGGGGGCGTATGCGTTCGGACGCCACGCGCCGAGGGCGGCGCGGGTACTTCGCGCGCCGGGCCGTTCGGACGCGCGGGAGCGCGTCCCAGGCATCGCTTTCTCTTGGACATCGTGTCACGTTCTCCCCAGGCACCGCTTCCTCCCGGACATCGTGTCGTACAAAAGGTGTCGAAGGCATTTAAAGCCGCGTAGCGGCGACTTACTCCGCAACCGATTGCCATTGATCCCGCTCTCCCCCGGTGTTTTTTGCGTTCGCGGTCCGATTATGGTAAACTAAACGTCTACTCGCCCTCAGAAGGGGCGGGACGAAAGAGATACATCCATGAAGTGGACCAAGATGATGATTCAGACCCTCCGGGAGGATCCGGGGGATGCGGAGATCGACTCGCACAAGCTGCTCGTGCGCGCCTCGCTGGTGAAGAAGGTCGCGGGCGGGCTCTTCACGTATCTGCCGCTGGGGATGCGTTCGCTCAACAAGGTGGCGCAGATCGTGCGCGAGGAGATGGACCGCGCGGGCGCCCAGGAGATCGTGATGCCGATCCTGCAGCCGGCCGAGCTGTGGAAGACGAGCGGGCGCTGGGAGGCGATGGGTCCGGGGATGTTCCGTCTGCAGGACCGCGGCCAGCACGCCTACGCGCTGAGCCCGACGGCCGAGGAGGTCGTGACCGACCTCGCGAAGAACGTGGTGAGCTCCTACCGCCAGCTGCCGGTGACGGTCTACCAGATCCAGTGGAAGTTCCGCGACGAGATCCGTCCGCGCTTCGGCCTCATGCGCTCGAAGGAGTTCCTGATGAAGGACGCCTACTCGTTCGACACCTCGCTGGAGGCGGCGGACGCGAGCTACATGGCGATGTTCGAGGCGTACAAGCGCATCTTCGCGCGCTGCGGCCTGAAGGCGTACCCGGTGGAGGCCGACACGGGCGACATCGGCGGCAAGTTCTCGCACGAGTTCCACGTGCTGGCGGACGCGGGCGAGGACGGCATCGCGTTCTGCGACGGCTGCGGCTATGCGGCGAACCTCGAAAAGGCGGCGCGCGCCGTCCCGGCGGCGACCTTTGAACCCTGCCCGTCCTGCACGCCCGCGCCGACGCCGGCGAAGTCGATCGAGGACATGGTGAAGTTCTTCGGCGTGCCCGCGACGAAGATGGTGAAGACGCTCGTCTACTGCGCGGACGGCAGGCCGGTCCTCTTCTGCGTGCGCGGCGACCGCGAGCTGAACGAGGTGAAGGCGAAGCGGCTCGTGGGGGCGAAGAAATTCGAACTCGCCGACTACGAGACGGTGCAGAAGGTGACGGGCGCGCCCGTCGGCTACGCCGGCCCCGTCAAGCCGCCGGTGGACGTGCCGATTTACGCCGACCTCGACCTCCGGGGCGCGAGGGGGATGATCACGGGCGGCAACCTGCCGGACGAGGTGGACCTCAACAACGTCGACTTCGACCGCGACTGCAAAATCGCCGCCTACGCCGACCTCGTGATCGTGCGGGACGGCGACATCTGCCCGCACTGCGGCAAGCCGCTCGTCATCAAGCGCGGCATCGAGGTGGGGCACGTCTTCAAGCTCGGCACGAAGTACACGGACGCCTTCAAGGCCGTCTACAAGACGGACGAGCTGAAGGAGCAGGTGATGGTGATGGGCTGCTACGGCATCGGCGTCTCGCGCACGGTGCAGGCCGTCATCGAGCAGAGCCATGACAAGGACGGCATCGTCTGGCCGGCCGCCGTGGCGCCGTTCCAGGTCGTGATCGACCTCCTCGACCCGAAGGACGAGGCCGTGGCGAAGGTCGCGGCGGACCTGGAGTCGCAGCTGGAGGCGGCGGGAATCGACGTGCTCGTGGACGACCGCGAGGAGCGTCCCGGCGTCAAGTTCAAGGACGCCGACCTCATCGGCTTCACGGTGCGCGTCGTCGTGGGCGCGAAAGGCCTCGCCAAGGGCGGCGTGGAGGTGAAGGCACGCCGCGACCCGAAGGAGGCGATGAAGGTCGTCGCCCCGGCGGACGCGGTGGCCGCGATCAGGGACCTGCTGGCGTAGGACGGGAACGACATGGACGAACAGCCGAAGATCAGTTTCGAGCCTCCCCGTGGCATGCGGGACTTCTATCCCGAGGACATGGTGTGGCGCAACCGCGTGTTCGACGCCTTCCGCGCCGCCGGCGAGGCCGCCGGCTTCGAGCCCTACGACGCCTGCGTCGTGGAGAGCTACGAACTGCTGGCGCGCAAGGCGGGCGAGGAGGTGGGCGAGCAGATCTACCACTTCCGCGACAAGAGCGACCGCCACATCGCGCTGCGCGCGGAGATGACGCCCACGCTCGCGCGCATGGTCGCGCAGCGCCAGGGTTCGCTTGCCTTCCCGATCAAGTGGACGACGATCGCGCAGTGCTTCCGCTACGAGCGCATGACGAAGGGCCGCAAGCGCGAGCACTACCAGTGGAACTGCGACATCATCGGCGAGGAGAGCGTGCTCGCCGAGGTGGAGGTGCTGGGCGCGGCGTGCGACGCCCTCCGCCGCATGGGGCTTTCGAAGGACGACTTCCGCGTCCACGTCTCGAACCGCGCGCTCCTCTCGGAACTGCTCGCGGCGAGCGGCATCCCGTCCGACCGCCACGCGCAGGTGTTCCTCGCGCTCGACAAGCGCGGCAAGATGCCGGACGAGGAGATCGCGGCGATGCTCCGCGACGGCGGCGTGGACGACGCGGGCGTGAAGGCGACCTTCGCGATCATGGACCTCAGGACGCTCGACGAGGCCGAACGGCTCGCGGGCGCGGGCTCCCCCGCCGTCGCGCAGCTGCGCGAGCTCTTCCGCCTCGCGGGCATCGCGGGGTTCGCGGACTGCCTCGTCTTCGACATCTCGGTGATCCGCGGCCTCAGCTACTACACGGGCATCGTCTTCGAGTGCTTCGACACGCAGCGCGAATTCCGCGCGATCTTCGGCGGCGGGCGCTACGACAACCTGCTCACGACGATCGGCGGCGACCCCGCGACGGCGGTGGGGCTCGGGTTCGGCGACGTGGTGGTGACGGAGCTCTTGAAGGCGCGGCTCGGCGCGGATGCGCCCGCGCCGAAGAGGGGCGTGTACGTGGGGTGGATGTTCCCCGAACAGCGCGACGCGGCGCTCGCGCTCGCGGCGAAGCTGCGCGCGCAAGGCGAAGCCGAAGCAGTTCTTTTCGCGCGCGGGGGCGAGCTCCTGCGCGAAGGCGGTGTTCCTCGGGCCGGACGACGTCGCGGCCGGCCGGGCGAAGATGAAGGATCTCGCGACGCGGGAAGAAACGGTCCTTGAGCTCTAGCCTCGACAGATTCACGGCGGCGACGCGGGACGAGCTCGGCGCGCGCTACACGCGCGTCCGGGCGGGGTTCGACGTCGGCTTCGCGGATGCCGGGGCGTCCCGGGCGTTCCGCGCGGCGCACGAGGGCGTGTGGATGACGGTGGAGGCCGACGCGGCGGCCCGGGCGGCGACGGCGGCGGCGCTGGACCCCAAGACCGTGCTGCAGATGGGCGCGGGGGGCGAGCTGCCGTTCGAGGACCACCAGTTCGAGGTGGCGCTGTTCGCGAAGGCCGTGCTGGACGGGCCGCGCGACCGCCTGGAGGCGCTTGTGCGCGAGGCGCACCGCGTGCTGCAGGGGGGCGGCTGCCTCGTGTTCACGGTGGAGGAGGCGGCGCGCGGGGACGGGCGCGGCTGGACGGCCCGGGCGGTGTACGAGCTGCTGCGGGACGGCTTCGACGTCGTGGGGCTGAGGCGTCCGCCGTGGTGGCGCTTCGGCACGGCGGGGCGCACGCTGACGGTGTGCGCGGGGCGGAAGAACTGGCGGAACAGGGGAACGCCGATCGTCGGCGCGGCGATGCCCGTTTCGTCCGCGATGCTCTCGCCGCGCGCGCGGTCGAAGAACTGAGGAGGGCGGGGAAGATGAGACGGATCGTCGGAATGCTGGCCGGGCTGCTGCTCGGCGCCGTGGCGGCGTGCGGCGCGGAGAACGCCGAGGCGTCGAACGCAGTGCTACGCCTCCTGAACTCGCGGGCCTCGGGCTCGCCCAGGGGCTATGCGGAGGCCGCCGAGGAGGTGGCCGCCCAGGCGAAGCAGGGCAAGGCCGTGTATGCGTTCGTGCTGGCGCTCGTCTCGCGGGAGCGGGATGCGCCGGCGGCGGCGCGCCTCGACGCGAAGACGCGGAAGGCGTACCTCGACACGTACCGCGAGCCGATCCAGCGCGCCGCGCGCGAGCGCAACAACCCGATGGCGCTCTACCTGCTTTCGCTGGAGGAGAACGACACGAACCTGTTGCACCGCGCGGCGGTGGCGGGGAACATCCAGGCGGAGAACGCCTGGGGGGCGCTCGTCTTCTCGCAGGCGCTCGCGGGCGGCGCGTCGTCCAACGAGGTCGTGCGCGCGCTCGGGGAGGCGCACGGGTTCTTCAGGAGCGCGGCGGGGAAGGGCGACGCGAACGGGCTCTACAACCTCGGCATGTGCCTGTGGCGGGGGCTGGGCGTGGCGCGCGACGAGACGGCGGCGTTCAACTGCTTCCGGGCGGCGTCCGAGAAGGGGCATCCCGAGGCGATCAACAACATCGGGGCGTTCTTCCGGGACGGCCGCGTGGTGGAGCGGGACCTCACGCTCTCGGCGAAGTGGTTCGCGAAGTCCGCGAGCTACGGCAACCCCTTCGGCGAGTTCAACTACGCGCTTGCGCTGCGGCGCGGCGAGGGCGTGAAGCGGGACCCCGCGGCCGCCGTCAAGCTGCTGGAGCGGTCTGCGGAGGGCGGCTGCGTCGAGGCGATCGACGCGCTCGGCGTCGCGCTCTGGAAGGGCGAGGGCGTGCAGGCCGATCCGGCGCGCGCGTTCACCCTCTTCCTGAAGGCGGCCGACGCCGGCTATCCGCCGGCGATGGAGAATGTTTCGACATGCTATGAGAAGGGCACCGGCGTGCAGGCGAACGAACACCTCGCGCTGGAGTGGAAGATCCGCTCGCGCGCCGCGCGGGGCGACCGCAACGCGCAGGCGTGGCTGCGGCAGAATACAGAGAAGAAATGAAGAAGAAAATCGAAAGATCGGGCGCGCAGACGCTCGTGGATGCGCTGGCGAAGGCCGGCACGGAGGTGCTGTTCGGATATCCGGGCGGCCAGGTCCTGGACATCTTCAACTGCCTTCCCGAGGCGCCGTTCCAGTTCATCCTCGGCCGCCACGAGCAGGGTTGCGCGCACATGGCGGACGGCTATGCGCGCGCGACGGGCAGGCCGGGCGTGTGCCTCGTGACGTCGGGCCCCGGCGCCACGAACACGATCACGGGCCTCGCGACGGCCAACATGGACGGCGTGCCGCTCGTGTGCATCACGGGGCAGGTGCCCCTCAGCCAGATCGGTACGGACGCCTTTCAGGAGGCGGACATGAACGGCATCTGCCGCGCCGTCACCAAGCACAGCTTCCTCGTGCAGAGCGCGGACGAGATCCCCGAGACCGTCGCCGAGGCGTTCTACATCGCGACGCACGGCAAGCCGGGTCCCGTCGTGATCGACATCCCCAAGAACGTACAGCAGGCGAAGACGACGGCGGAGTACCCCGAGCGCGTCTCCCTGCGCGCCTACCACCCCGAGTGCTACGCGACCGCGAGCCAGCTGAACCGCCTCGCGAAGCTCATCAACGAGGCCGAGCGCCCCGTCATCTACGCGGGCGGCGGCGTGATCGCCGCCGGCGCCACGCAGGACGTCGCGCAGCTCGCGCGCCGGGCGCAGATCCCCGTCGCGACGACGCTGATGGGCCTGGGGGCGTTCCCCGAGACGGATCCGCTTGCCCTGCGCATGGCCGGCATGCACGGCACGGCGGCGGCGAACTACGCGATCAACCACGCGGATTTGCTGCTCGCGTTCGGCGTGCGGTTCTCGGACCGCGTGACGGGGAAGCTGGCGGCGTACGCGAAGGAGGCGAAGATCGTCCACGTCGACTGCGACCCGGCGTCCGTCGGCAAGAACGTGCGCGTGGACCTGGGCCTTGTGGCGGACGTGAAGGACGTCCTCACCACGGTCGCCTCCCGCGTGAAGCCCGCCGCGCACGACGCCTGGCTCGCGCAGATCGAGAAGTGGCGGCGGGAGCGCCCCATGTCCTACAGGCCGCTCCACCCGAACGTCATCATGCCGCAGAGCGTGATGGAGGCGCTCGACCGCGCCACGAACGGCGAGGCGATCCTCGCGACGGACGTCGGCCAGCACCAGATGTGGGCCGCCCAGTATTTCCGCCACGCGCACGCCCGCCACTTCCTGACCTCCGGCGGCATGGGCACGATGGGCTTCGGCATCCCGGCGGCGATCGGCGCGGCGCTCGGCCGGCCCGACCAGAAGGTCGTCGCGGTGTGCGGCGACGGCGGCGCGCAGATGACGTTCGAGGAGATCGTCGTGGCCGTGGAGCACAAGCTGCCCGTCACCTTCGTGGTGATCAACAACGGCTGCCTCGGCATGGTGCGCCAGTGGCAGGAGCTGTTCTACGGCAAGCGCTACTCCGGGTCGATCCTCACCGTGAAGGGGCGCCTCGCGAACGAGCGCCTGGAGCAGGACCTCGCGTACGACTACCTGCCCGACCTCGTGAAGCTCGCCGAGGCGCACGGCGCGGAGGCGTACCGCGTGATCGACCCCGCGAAGCTCGACGCGGTGCTGAAGAAGGCCGTGAAGTCGACGCGCACGACCTTCGTGGAGGTGATCGTGGAGCCGCGCGCGAACGTCTATCCCATGCAGCCGGGCGGACAGCCCGTGGAAGGAATGATCTTCGAATGAAAGAGGAACTGAACAGACTGAACTGCTTCGTGGAGAACAAGCCCGGCGTCCTCGCGCGCATCGTCGGGCTCATCTCCGGGCGCGGCTACAACATCCAGACGCTCAGCGTGGGCCCGACCGAGGACGGCACGGTCTCGCGCATGAAGATCGACGTGTGGGGCGACGACCGCGTGATCGAGCAGGTGATGCTGCAGCTGCGCAACCAGGTGAACGTCATCGAGGTGACGTGCCGCCGCGCGCCCCGGAAGTGAGGAGGTCCGGCATGGAGACGCTGAAGTTCGCGGTCATCGGCCACCCCGTGGCCCATTCCCTCTCCCCGAAGATGCACGCGGCGAACTTCGCCGCGCTCGGCCTCGACGCGACCTACGAGAAGTTCGACGTGGCGCCGGAGGACGTGCCGGCGTTCGTGCGGGCGAAGCGCGACGAGGGCTACCGGGGGCTCAACGTGACGGTGCCGCACAAGCTCGCGGTGATTCCGCTTTTGGACCACGTGGACGAGAGCGTGGCGCGCTACGGCGCGTGCAACACGATCCGCTTCGAGAAGGACGGCACGCTGACGGGGTTCAACACGGACGTGATCGGGTTTGTGTCCGGCCTCGCCGCGCACGGCGCCCACCTCGCGGGGAAGAAGGTCTTCCTCGTCGGCTGCGGCGGCGCCGGGAGCGCCCTTGCGACGGCGTGCTGCCACGAGAAGGCGGAGGCCCTCA